>NZ_JBPBWC010000010.1:0-148417 GCF_050954125.1 Halomicrococcus pelagicus
TTCCAGCTGACGAACTTCCTGCGGGACGTCCGCGAGGACGTCGTCGACCGCGACCGCATCTACCTCCCCGCGACCACTCTCGCGCGTCACGGCGTCACCCACGACCAGCTCGTCCGCCTGGAGTTCTCGGAGGGGTTCGCGGCGGCGATGCGCGAGGAACTCCGGCGCGCGGAGACCCTGTATCGCGAGGGGGTCGCCGGCATCCGGTATCTCCCCGAGGGCTGCCAGTTCGCCGTCCTGCTCGCCGCCGTCCTCTACGCCGACTACCACCGCGTCATCCGGAAGCGCGGGAACGACGTGCTGACGAGCGAGCCGTCGCTCGGGACCCTCCGGAAACTGTCGCTGCTGGCCCGAACGCGCTGGCACTGGCGGCGGACCCGCGACCCCGAGACGGTGTTCCGGCGCGTCAGTGCCGTCGCCAGCCCCGAACAGCGGCGCTCGGACACGAAACCGGGCGACACGTTGCCGGCGCGTTGACGTCACCGCCGACCGCCGGTCGTCGACACCCTCGGTAGCTCAGGACAGCGCGCGCCAGGCGTGATAGAACCGCTGGAGTGCGGTGAAGTGGCCCACCACGGCGAACACGCCGAGGAGGAGCACGACGAGCGAGACTCCGGCGACGCCCTCCACGAACGCCGCGACGCCGGCGGTCACGCCCATCAGCGCGAGGCGGTCGGCGCGCCCGAGGAGTCCGCCGTAGACGCGGTCGAGTCCCACGGCCTGGGCCTGCGTGCCGAGGTACGAGGTCATCAGGACGCCCGTGACGGCGGCCAGGCCGAGCGCGTACCGCCCGACGCCTGCGGTGAACCCCGCGATGAGAACGATGTCGGCGTAGCGGTCGAGCACGTGGTCGAGCAGGTCGCCAGCCTTCGACTCCGTGCCGAGTTCCCGGGCAAGCGCGCCGTCGAGCAGGTCGAGCCAGCCGTTCAAGAACACGAGGACGGCACCGACGAGATACCAGACGCCGGTCTCGCCGCCGAGGTAGAAGCTGCCGGCCGCCGCGGCCGCCAGCAGGAAGGCGACGACGCTCACCGAGTCCGGCGTGAGTCCGAGTCGCCGCGACGCCGAGACGAACGGGTCGAGCGCGCGGTCGGCCAGTGGGCGCAACCGGTCGAGCGTCATAGGTAGTCGGTGAACTCCACTTCTCCGGCGGACGGCGCTCTGTCGCCGCGGACGACCGCCTCGACGTCGTCCGCCACCGCCTCCGGGTCGCGGTCGGTCGTGTCTATCTCGTACACTGCGTCCGCGCCGTGCTCCGCGACGGCCTCCGAGAGTACGACGTCCAGCGCCTCGCTCTCCGCGTTCTCGGTCGCCTTCGCCTCCGGTTCGCCGCGGTCTGCCAGTCGCTCCGCCAGTTGCTCCGGGCGACAGCGCAGGACGACCACGCGGTCGGCGTCGAAGCGGTGGGCGAGGTGCGACTCGACGAGGAGGTGGTCGGCCTCGCTCTCGCGTTCGCGGTCGTCCAGCCAGTCGGCGAGCGCGTCGAGGTCGGCGACCAGGCTCCCGCGTTCGGCGTCCTCGCCCTCGTGGAACCCCTCCTCGCGGACGACCTCGTTCAGGTGGACCACGTCGATGGCGGCATCGCCGAGGTTCGACGCCACGATGTCCGTCGCGGTCGTCTTGCCCGTTCCGGGTGTTCCGGTGACGGCGACCTTCATTCCGCGAGCACCTCGTTCAGTTCCCGGACGGCCGTCCGGGTCTCCTCTTCCGTCCCGCAGGTCACCCGGACGCAGTCGGGGAGGCCGAAACTCGTGCAGTCGCGGACGATGACGCCGCGTTCCCGGAGGTCGGCGGCGACGCCCGTCGCGTCGCCGACCTCCACCAGCACGAAGTTGGCGTGGCTCTCCCAGGTCGGCGCGTCGAGTTCCGTCCGGAGGTACTCCCGCGCCCAGCGGACCGTCTCGACGGAGCGCCGGACGTGCTCGTCGTCGTCCAGCGCGGCGAGACCGGCCCGGCAGGCGAGTTCGCTCGCGGCGAACGGCGTGTTGACGCGGGCGTAGGCGTCGGCCCACTCCTCGGGGACGAGGGCGTAGCCGAGGCGCACGCCGGCGAGGCCGTAGGCCTTCGAGAACGTCCGGAGGACGGCCACGTCGTCGCGTGCGTCGAGGAGTTCGACCGCGCTCGGCGCGTCGGCGTACTCGCCGTACGCCTCGTCGACGACCACGAGCGTCTCGTCGGCGGTCGCGTCGGCGACGTCCTCGACGGCGTCGACGGAGAAGCGACCGCCGGTGGGGTTGTGCGGGCTGGTCAGGTAGACGATGCGCTCGCCGTCGTAGGCGGAGAGGACGGTGTCGGCGGCCAGCGCGAAGTCGTCGGCCTTCGAGAGGTCGTACTCGCGTACGTCGCCGTGGTGGTAGCGCGCGCTCATGCCGTAGTAGGCGAAACCGGGGTCCGGCACGAGCACGTCGTCGCCGGGTTCGAGCATCGCTCGGGCGAGGTAGTCGAGCGCTCCGTCGCCGCCGTTTGCCAGCCACACCTGCTCGGACGCGACCGACCACCGCTCCGCGAGGCGGTCGACGAGGTCGGCGTGGGAGGCTTTCGGGTACGAGTTCGCGCGCTCGGCGGCGCGCTTCATCGCCCGGACCGCCGCCGGACTCGGGCCGAAGGGGTTCTCGTTCGACGCGAGCTTCACCAGTTCGTCGGAGTCGACGCCCAGTTCGCGGGCCACCTCCTCGATGCCCCGCCCGGCCTGGTACTCGACGTGGGCGGAGAGGTCCCGTGGTTTCATGTCCGGGAGGAGAGTCCGCCGGGCCTTAAGCGTGCTCACACGGGCCAGCGGGTCGGTTCGATACTTCGGACCACATGCGGTGACCGAAAGGGGGACGCCGGGCGAGAACGCGCGAGCGACGACGCGAGAGAAGCTGTTCGCCGGCCGAGACGGCGGCGACCGGGGCACGGTGGGTTCGGAAAAACTTAATCCACGCGCTGACAAACTGGCGGGTATGGCCGACGACAACGAGGAAGAAGAGGAACCTGCCGTCGAACTCGGCGAGCGAACGCCGGTCGAAGGTGCGCCGCTCGCTCGCGTCTCGTCGCGGCTCTTCTGGCCCATCCAGAAGAGCGAAATCGTCCGCCGGGAAGGCGAGACGACCATCCGGACGCCGGACGGGCCCCGACAGCTGAGCGACCTGCTGGACGAGGTCGAGGAGACCTACTTCCAGAGCGAGAAGGAGTTCACCGACGAGCTTCGAGGGGTCATCGGGAACGGTCCCGTTCCGACCGCCGACGGCTCGTGAACGTCTCCAGGTCGGTCGCCGGACGGGTGCCGGGTCTGACCTGGGTCCGGCTGTCGCTACTCGTCGGGGGGTTGCTGACCGTGCTGTGGTCGCTGTGGGCCGTCCCCGCCGGCGACCTGGGAGCGCGCCTCGTCCGCGACGTGACGCTGTACATCGCCATCCCGGGCGCGCTCGCGGTCACGCACGGCCGCCACCTCGGCTATCGAGTCGACCGCCGCGCGGTCCGCAACGCCGTCGTCCTGGCGGTAATCGTCGTCCCGTTCTACGTCGTCGGCTCGTCACTGCCGACGATACGCGCCTACTACCCGATGTGGCAGACCAGCCCCGCGCTGGGCGACTTTCTCCCGCACGCCGTCAAGCAGTTCGTCGTGGTGCTCGCCGCGGAGACGTACTACCGCGGGCTGCTCTGCGTCGGCGTGCGCAAGATAGGGTTCAAGAGCGTGTTCATCAGTCCCGTCGTGTACGCGTTGCACCACCTCGGCAAACCGCCGATAGAACTGCTGCTGTCCGGACCGACCGACGTGCTCTTCGGCGCGTTCGACTACGACGGGAACTCCCTGCTTCCCTCCGTGGTCGCTCACGGCCTCGGCCTCGTCCTGCTGGACTGGCTGGTGCTACACGAACCCCTCATCGCGCCCGAGACGGTGGTGGACTGGCTCCAGTGGCTACCGGTGCCGCTGTGAGCGTAGATGACTGGCGTCTGACAATGGTCTGACGCAGTTGTTTAGTATGAGGGGTTCAATGACGGAGACATGACAAGCCTCGGTGAAACCTACGCGGGTCGCGACGGCGTGAAAAAGCGCCCACGGCGACTCTACGCCGGGGTTGGCCTCTTCCTCTCGGGGTCGTTACTCGTCGTCGTCGCCATCCTGGCCGCGACGACGGACCTGTTCGCCGCCGTCGGACTCTCCACCTACGGCTCCCGCAAACTCGCGGGCGTCACGGCGGGGCTCGGCGTCCCGGCGGCGTTCGTCGGGGTGTTCACTGTCTTCCCCGCGACCAGCGACCGCGTCCGGGCCGCGGCGGCGATCGGTTCGTCCATCGCCGTGCTCGGCGTGGGCATGTTCTGGTACGCCTACCCCGACCACTGGGCCAGCCACGGAAGACAGCTCACCCTCCCCGTCGTCGCCGTCTACTTCTTCGGTTTCGTCACGACGTTCTGGTGCCTGTTCAGCGCCGTCGTGAACTTCAAGACGCGCAACGACCCCGGCGGCACCGTCACGATGGAGGTGACCCGCCAGGGCGAGACGAAAGTCGTCGAGGTCGAATCGTCCAGCGGCGGTCTCGACGGCGTCGGCGTCTTCGGAGGGGAACCGGACGGCGACGTCGACACCGCGGGCGTGTCGTCCGGCGACGCGGCCGCCAGCGACGGCGGCGCGACCGGCGACGCCCTCACGTCGCCCATCGACCCCGAGAGCCAACGCACGCCCGGAACGCAGGCGACTCCGACCGACCGATACTGCGGCAACTGCACGCACTTCGAGTACGTCCGCACCGAGAACGGCATCACGCCGTACTGCAAGCGCCACTCGGAGCGGATGACCGACATGGACGCCTGCGAGCGGTGGGAGCCGAACCGGTAACGCGGACGGGGACGGGCGAAACTCCGGTGAACGCCGGTCGCGTTCCGCTCGCGGGGTCCAGGGCCGAAGTTCCGGTGGAACCGTTCTCAGAGTTCCGAGAGCGTCTCCTCGACCGACTCCCAGTGGCTCCCTTTCCAGAAGTGCTGGCCGCAGTTCCGACAGCGCCAGACCCGCTGCTCGTCGACGCCGGGGGTGTGCTCCGGGGTCTCGCCGGACTCGACGCGCTCCAGGTCTCCGTTGCAGGCCGAACAGCGCGAGGGGTCGTCGAGCGAGAGCGTGCAGCCGGCCGCCCGGAGTTCCCGGAGCTGGTCGGTCACGTCCTTCGATTCGAGCAGGAGCGCGTCGCCGGCGCGGGTCGCGAGGGCGGCGTCGCGCGTGAGAAGCGTTCGGCCCTCCTGGCGGGCGAGGGCCAGCACCGCGTCGTCGTCCTCAACGCCCCGGTCCAGCGCGTAGGCGGCGTCGTACCCGCACATCCGGAGGTACGTCGACAGCTTGCCGAGCATCGCGTCGAGGAGGAGGCGAGGCGAGGACCGGGAGGTCATCAGTGGAGGAACTCGCGGACGCCGTCGGCGTCCCGGGCGTTCAGCACGTCGCTCGCTTCGGCCCACCCGCGGCGAGCGGTGTGGACGCCGTAGCGGACGTTCGCGTACTCGCCGGGGCTGTGGGCGTCGGTGTCGATGGCGAGCGTCGCGCCCTCGTCGACGGCGACGTGGACAGCCCCGCCCCAGAGGTCGAGACGGTTCGGGTTGGCGTTCACCTCCAGGGCGACGTCGTTGTCGGCGGCGGCCCGCGCCACCTCGCGCACGTCGAACTCCAGCCCCTGACGCTGGTTGATGAGGCGACCGCTGGGGTGGCCGAGCACGTCGACGCTCGGGTGTTCGACGGCGGCGACGAGGCGGTCGGTGGCCTCCGTGCCGAGCCCGCTGTGGGGCGAGGCGACCACGCAGTCGAGGTCGGCGAGCACGTCGTCGGCGACGCTGACGTCGCCCTCGGCGTCGACGTTCGCCTCGACGCCCGCGAGCACGTCGACGTCCGCGTCCTCGTCGACCGCCCGGACCTCGGCTATCTGCTCGCGGAGGTCCTCGTCGTCGAGGCCGACGCCGCCGACCATCCCCGGACCGGTCGCGTGGTCGGAGATGCAGACGTAGTCGTGGCCGAACTCCGCGGCCCCCGCCGCCATCTCCGCGATGGTGTCGTTGCCGTCCGACCAGGTGGTGTGGACGTGGAGGTCGCCGCGCACGTCGCCCTCTTCGAGGAGGTCGGGCAGGTCGCCGGCGGCGGCGGCGTCTATCTCGCCGCGGTCCTCGCGCATCTCCGGCGGAATCAGCGGAAGGTCCAGCGCCGCGTACATGCTCTCTTCCGTCTCACCGGCGACGCGCTTGCCCACGCGCTGGCCCGCGTCGGGGTCCTCGACGTTACTAACGTCAAAGACGCCGTACTCGTTTATCTTCATGCCGCGCTCGATGGCGTAGTTCCGGAGCGTGATGTTGTGGTTCTTGCTCCCGGTGAAGTACTGGAGCGCGCTCCCGAATTCGTCGGGGACGACCACGCGGAGGTCGACGCGCATCCCCTCGACGCGGATGGCCGCCTTGTCCGTGCCGGCCTCGATGACCTCCGCGGCGCGCTCCCAGTCGGTGAACGCGTCGACGACCGCCTGCTTGTCCTCGCTCGCGGCCAGCAGGTCCACGTCGCCGATGGTGTCGCGCCAGCGCCGCAGCGACCCGGCGAGTTCGCAGCGCCCGACCGCCGGCACGTCCGCGAAGTACGAGCGCACCTGCTCGCCGACGGGACGGGCGTTGCCCAGCAGTTCCCGGCCCTGGACCTGCCGGGCGAACTCGACGCCCTCCCGGATGTTCTGTTCGGTCTTCTCGCCGTACCCCTTCAGCTCCCTGATTCGGCCCTCGTTGGCGGCCGCCTCCAGGTCGTCGAGCGTCTGGACGTCCAGTTCCTCGTAGAGGTCCCCGACCGTCTTCGGGCCGACGCCCTCCACGCGCGTCAGCGCGCCCATCTCGACCGGCAGTTTCTCGCGCTGCTCGTCCAGTTCCTCGATGTGGCCCGTCTCGAAGTACTCGACTATTTTCTCCGCGATGGCGTCGCCGACCTGTTCGATGTCGGCGACGGCGTCCGGCCCCTCGGCCGCCAGCTCCTCCACGTCCTCGGGGTAGTCGCGGACGTTGTCCGCCGCGCGCTCGTACACGCGAGGTTTGTACTCCACGTTCTGGGCGTCCAGCAGCGCGGCGTACTCCTCCAGCAGCGCCGCCACCTCGGCGTTACGGCTCACAGCTTCGACCTCCCGTGGGAGCCGGAATCGTCGCGGCCGAGGGCCTTCTTGAGGAACGACATCCAGCGCTTCTTGTCCGCGGCCTCGTTCGCCCTCGTCTCGGCTTCGAGGTCGGTCGTGCCGAGGTTCTCGAGGGCGTTCAGCGCGCGGTCGATGCCGACGATGGCCTCGACGATGTCCTCGCCCGTCTCGCGGCTGATGTCCTCCTCTTCGAGGCGCTGTTTGCGCTGGAGACGCTCGCGGCGCAGGTTCGATTTCGCCTGCTCGACGCGGTCTCGCTCGCCCGGCGGCACCGTATCGCGGCGCTTTATCTCGAAGACGAACTCGCGCAGTTCGATGGGCTCGCCCTGCACCGTTATCGTCTCCGGAATCGTCGCCCCGACGGTCGCCCCCTCGCGCTCGACGCGTTCGAGCAGTTGCTTGCGCTCGTACTCTTGCACGTCCGTAACTCGTCGCCCCGGAGCAAAAATCTCCCGTCCGAGGCGGCGGGCGCGACACGACGACTGGCGGCGGCGGGTGTCCCGGCGAGAGACGTTCCCGGTCCGGAAACCGCCGCGGTCGGATGGTTGGTTTTATAGGCTGGCTCCCTATCACCGAAAACGATGGTTTCCCGGAGCGTCTACCGCCCTTTCTTCGTCGTCCTCCTGCTGTGCTGTGCGGGAGTGGTCGGCTACGCCTACGCCACCGCGGAGACGAAACCGAAGATGGACCAGTACCGCCAGCAAGCCAGCGTTCCCTTCGACCAGCGCGAACCGGTCGTCCCGCCGCGCGAGAACGCCACGGTCGTCACCGGCCACGGAATGAACGGCGACGCGGCCGCCGTCGTCGCCTTCGCTCCCGACGGCCGGGTGCTGTACTACAACGACACCTACGCCGGCTACGAGGACGTCGACCCCGTCCCGAACACGTCCGCGACGGTCGAGTACGTCGCCGAGAAATCGCTGACCGGCGAACGCGGCGACGCCTGCGACGCGAAGTGCACGGTCTCGGTCGTCGAGCGCGTCAACCTCTCGACGGGGGACGTTACGCGCGTCCACTCGCGCATCATCCCGCAGGACCGCGGCGCGAACTGGCACGACGTGGACCGCCTCGACGAGCACCGCCTGCTCGTCGGCGATATCCACCGCGACGCCGTCTTCGTCGTCAACACGACCACCGACGTGACGACCTGGCGCTGGAGCGTCGCCGACGACTACCCCATCACGGAGGGCGGCCCCTACCCCGTCGACTGGGCGCACCTGAACGACGTCGAGCGCCTCCCCGACGGCCGCTACATGGCGAGCCTCCGCAACCAGGACCAGGTCGTCTTTCTGAACGAGAGCGGTCTGATCGAGGGGTGGACGCTCGGGAGCGAGGACGACTACGGCGTCCTCTACGAGCAGCACAACCCGGACTACATCCCCGAGTCGCGGGGCGGTCCCGCGGTGGTCGTCGCGGACTCGCTGAACGACCGGGTGGTCGAGTACCAGCGCCGCAACGGGTCGTGGGAGCAGACCTGGGTCTGGAACGACTCCGAGATGATCTGGCCCCGGGACGCCGACCGCCTGCCGAACGGCAACACGCTCGTCTCCGACTCGAACAGCAACCGCGTGCTCGAGGTGAACGAGTCTGGCGGCGTCGCCTGGTCTATCCCCTTCTACTCGGTCTACGAGGCCGAGCGCCTCGGCACGGGCGACGAGAGCGCGGGCGGTCCGAGCGCCGTGCGGGCGAATCTCGCCTCCCGCACCTCGTCGGGGGACCCCCGCGGCGTCTACGAGGAGGTGGCGCACGCCCTGTTGCCGCGCAAGACGGTGAACGGCGTCACGTTCGTGCTGCCGATGTGGGCCGGCCTCGGCGAACTGCTCGCCGTCGCGGTCGCCGCCCTCGCCGTCCTCGCCTGGGCGGGACTCGAACTCCGTGACTCCTCGCTCACCGTCGACCTGGAGTGGCCAGTGACGTTCCGGCGATAGACGACCAAGTCGGCGGCGACGGAACGACCGACGGCGCGTCTCCCCCGCGCACCTTCCGGACACGACGAATACTTTTAAACTATCCCCTCCCAAGTTCGAGTGATGAGTTTAGACGACCATGCCGAGGCACTCGCCTCCGACCTCGGTGTCGACAAAGAGGAGGTCAAATCCGACCTGAAGAATCTCGTAGAGTACAGCGTCCCGATGGACGAGGCCAAACAGAGCCTCCGGCGGAAGTACGGTGGCGGTGGCGGCGAGTCCAGCGAGCCGTCGACCGTCGACGTCGCGGAGGTGACCACCGAGTCGGGCAACGTCACCGTCACCGCCAAGGTGCTGACGGTCGGCAAACGCTCGATTCGCTACCAGGGCGACGACCAGGTCATCTTCGAGGGGGAACTCGCCGACGGGTCCGGCAAGATATCCTACACCGCCTGGAACGACTTCGGCCTCGAACCAGGCCAGGTCATCACCGCGGGCAACGCCGGCGTCCGCGAGTGGGAAGGTGAACCGGAACTCAATCTCGGCGAGAGCACGAACGTCGCCAGCGCCGACGCCGACATCGACGTTCCCTACGAGGTCGGCGGCGACGCCAGCCTCTCGGACCTCCGCCCCGGCGACCGCGGCGTCTCGCTCGAGGTCGTCGCCGTCGAGGTCGAACAGAAGACCATCGACGGCCGGGACGGTGAGACAGAGATAAAGAGCGGCGTCGTCGCCGACGAGTCGGCACGGCTCCCCTTCACCGACTGGGAGGCTCGCGACGAACTCGTCGAGGGCGCGACGCTGAGCGCGGAGAACGTCTACGTCCGGGAGTTCCGCGGCGTCCCCTCCGTCAACTTCTCGGAGTTCACGACGGTCGCGCCGCTCGACCGCGACGTGGACGTCAGCGACACCGCGACCCGCAAGAGCGTCCGCGACGCCGTCGAAACCGGCGGCGTGTTCGACGTCGAGGTCGTCGGCAACGTCGTCGCTGTCCGGGACGGCTCCGGCCTCATCCAGCGCTGTCCGCAGTGCGGCCGCGTCATCCAGAAGGGCCAGTGCCGGAGCCACGGCGAGGTCGACGGCCAGGACGACCTCCGGGTGAAGGCCATCGTCGACGACGGGACGGGCACCGTCACCGCCATCCTCGACGACGAACTCACGGCCGAGGTGTACGGCGGCGGGCTGGAGAAGGCGCGCGAACAGGCCCGCGATGCGATGGACCAGGAGGTCGTCGCCGACACGATTCGCGAGCGACTCGTCGGCCACGAGTTCCGCGTTCGCGGCAACCTCTCGGTGGACGACTACGGCGCGAACATTGAAACCTCGGAGTTCGAGGCAACCGACGACGACCCCGAAGAGCGTGCCGCGGCGCTGCTCGCGGAGGTGGAAGCATGAGCGGACAGGGTGGCGCGGGCCGACGCGAGGTCGCGTGGCGCGTCTTCGCGGCGGAGTACGACGACGCGACGCTCGAACACTCCGACAGCGACGAGGAGCGAGCGCCCAACTACGTCGTCACGCCGACGGGCGCACGTATCAACCGCCTGTTCGTCGTCGGCGTCCTCACGGAGGTCGAGCAGGTGAGCGACGACGTCCTCCGGGGACGGGTCGTCGACCCGACCGGCGGATTCGTCGTCTACGCCGGCCAGTACCAGCCGGACGCGATGGCGTTTCTCGAACGCGCCGACCCGCCGGCGTTCGTCGCCGTCACCGGGAAGGCCCGCACCTTCCGGCCGGAGGACTCCGACGTCGTGTACACCTCCGTCCGCCCGGAGAGCATCAACGAGGTCGACGCGGAGACGCGCGACCGGTGGACGGTCCAGACCGCCGAGCAGACGCTCCAGCGGGTGCGGACGTTCGCCGGCGCGCTCGAGTCGGGCGAGCGCGGCGACGACCTCCAGCGGTCGCTCGCGGCCAGCGGCGTCGACGCCGGCCTGGCCGACGGCGTTCCGCTCGCGCTCGACCACTACGGCACGACGCCCGCCTACCTCGGTGCGGTTCACGACCTCGCACTCGACGCGGCCCGGGTCGTCGCGGGCGAAATCGACGCCGACGAGGTCGGGCCGCTCTCGACGGCCCCCGACGAGAGCGGCGACGTGACCGTGGACCTCACCGAAAAAGCGCCCGACGTGGCCGCGGTGAGCGGCGTCGAAACCGGCGGTGAGCCGGAGCCGGCCGAGGAGGCCGAGGAGCCCGACTCCTCGGAACCCGAAGAGACCGAGACCGACGTCGACGCCGAGGAGACGGACGAGTTCGAGCCTGCACCGGCGGAGGGAGACGAAGTCGAGACCGCACCGGAGGAACTCGACGAGGCCACCGAACCCGCCGGTGCGGGCGAACCCGCCGAAACAGCCGGGGAAGACGAGTCCGCGCCCGAGGTCGAGGACGCGTCCGACGCGGCCGAACTGGAGGCCGAGACAGAGGACGAGCCCTCCGTCGAGCCGGAGCAGGAGACGGTGAGCGACGAGGAGTTCGAGCCCGAGGTCGACGCGGAGACCGACCCCGGCACCGACGGGGCCGCCGACGAGATGTACGAGTTCGACGAGGGGGAGCGCGAGCGCATCGAGGAGGAGTACGGCACCGAGTTCTCGACCGCCACCGAGGTCGGCGAACCGGGCGAGGCTGGCATAGAGACGCCCGCGCCGGAGGACGAGGCCGAACAGTCGGCGGACGACACTGACGAGTTCGACGCCGACGAGGAACTCGGCGACTTCGAGCCCAACGAGACCGCGACCGACGCCGAGGTCGAGGACAGCGAACCGGAGGAAGCGACCGACGAGTCGGCGGCGGTCGAAGCGGCGACCGGCGACGAAGACGGCGAGGAAGAGTCCGCCGGCGGCGAGCCGGAGGACCTGGAGAACACGGTGATGCGCGTGATGCAGGACCTGAACGGCGACGACGGGGTCGAGCGGGAGCAGTTGCTCGCCGCCGTCGTGAACCGCTACGACGTGACGCCCGCGGACGTCGAGGACGCGCTCCAGGACGCGCTGATGGCCGGACGCTGCTACGAGTCCGGCGAGGACACGCTCAAACCCATCTGATGGCGCTGGTCGAACCGGTCCCCGGCGAACCGGCCGCGACCGCCGACCTCGGCCACGAGCGCGCGCTCGTCGTCGCGGACTACCACGCCGGCATCGAGGCCGCGCTCCGCAAGGAGCAGGGCGTCAGCCTCGACAGCGCGGCCGAGCAGCGCCGCGACCACCTCCGCACGCTGCTCGACCGCACCGACCCGGACCGCGTCGTCTTCCTCGGCGACCTGATGGAGTCCATCGCCGGTCCCGGCGGCGCGGAGCGCGGCGAGATAGAGGTGCTGCTGGAGACGGTCGAAGAGCGCGCCGCCGTGACGCTCGTGAAGGGCAACCACGACGGCGACATCGAATCGTGGGTGGACTGCGAGGTGACGCCGGGCGACGGCGTCCGCCTCGGCGACGTGGGGTTCGCGCACGGTCACACCTGGCCGGCGCGCGAGGTGCTCGAATCGGACGTGGTCTGCGTCGGCCACGAACACCCCTGCGTCCGCCTCGAGGATTCGGTCGGCGGGAGTCGCGTCGAGCGCGTCTGGCTCCGGGGAGAACTCGACCCCGCGCCGTTCGAGACTCACTACGGCGAGTCGCTGACGACGGACGCGGAGCTGACCGTCTTCCCGGGGTTCAACGACCTCTCCGGCGGAACGTGGGTCAACGTCGAAGGACAGGAGTTCCTCGCACCGTTCCTCCCGGAGGGGCTTCGCGACGGGGAGGCGTACCTGCTGGACGGCACGCGGCTCGGGGCGTACGCGGAGATATAGGTCACAGGGTGCGCTCGGTCGCTTCCTGGACGGCCGCGAGGAGTTCCTCCGGGCGCTTCGACCCGACGTACGTCGACCGGTCGTTCGTGCGGTCGATCTCGACCCCGCTCCGCCCGCTCACGGTGTAGGCGGTCGTGCCCGGCGTCCACCTGAATCCCCAGCCGCCGAAGCGGACTGGGCTGTACCCGGTCGCTTCGAAGCCCGTCACCTCGTCGAAGGGGATGCGACGGAACGAGCGGTGGAACGGTTCGAACTTGAGATAGAGGGCGTCGTCGCGCACCTCGGTCGTCAGTCGGGCAGTGCCGAGCAGGAGCGCGACGCCGCCGAACGCCGCGAGTTCGCGGACGACGTCGCGTTTCGATTTCGTCCCGCGCGCGAGGCCGACGAGCGCGAGTACCGGGCGCACGGCGAGCAGCGCCCACAGCCAGGGCTGGCGGTACCGCTGGGTCTCACGGTAGTGGACTTCGGATGCCATGCCCGTCACTCGAACCGCCGACGGGAAATCGATTGTCCCCGAACCGCTCCTCGAAGTTCGTCGGTCTGGCGTGAAGTCGCGGAGCCGCCGACCGCCGTCGCAACGGACGGGACCCGTTCCACGAGGACCCGGCTCCCTTCGCCGAACGTCGAGGAACCGGCGTCCCGTCTCCACGAACGATTCGTCGTCTTCTGGACCGGCGCATCGAGGCTACTCCCGCGGGTAATCGCGTTCCCGACGTATCCGGCCGCAGACGGCCGCGCCCGGGCTTCCCGCCGAGCCGATGGCGGCCCCAACGCTTTTTTCCGGCAATTTCTACGTTAGCGTGTGACACAAAATTATACGCGTCGGAGCGTGTTATCCGGGTTGGTAGGAGCCGGAGTGGTGACCACAGGGGTCAGCGTCACGTCGACCGAAACCGTCACGGCCGACGCGCCGTACTCGCGCACCGACTTCACGACGGCATCGTGGGACGGGACCGAACTCGTCGGCTCGATGTACGCCCCCGACGAAGACGGCCCGCATCCGGTCGTCCTGGGAACGCACGGGTACGGCAACGACCACACGACCGCTGCCATCCAGCGCCGCGCGGACGTCTACGCCAGCAACGGCTACGTGTTCTGTGCGTACGATTCGCGCGGATTCGGCGAGTCCGGCGGCGAGGTCGGCGTCGACGGACCGAACGAGGTCGCCGACGCACTCGCCCTGCTCGATCAACTCGCGCTCGGCGAGGTCGGCGACGTCTCCGTGAACGTCGCGACCGACGCGAACGGACCGGTGTGTGCGATGGACGGCCTCTCGTACGCGGGCGGCATTCAGCTCAACACGATGGCCGTATCTACCCCGAAGACGGCCGAGCGACTGCTCCCCGCCGACGCGAGCTTTGAAACTATCTCGTTCGCCGAGGGCAGCCCCCTCGACGCGGCGGTGCCGCGGTGGGCCTGGCACGACCTGCGTTTCTCGCTCGCTCCACGGGGCGTCGTCAAAGGGGGCTGGGATTCGTTACTGCTCGCGACCGGCGCGACCGGTTCCCGGGGGTTGACCTCCGGTGACGGGAAACCCAGCATCTACGATCTCAAGTACGGCGTCACCGAAGAGGTGCCCGAGGCGTTCGTCACGGCGACGGCGCAGAACGACTTCGATGGTGACAGCGAGGCGTTCTACGCCTCCCGCTCGCCGGTCTCGAAGACGGAGACGCTCGACACTCCGTCGCTGTTCGTCTCCTCGTGGACGGACACGCTGTTCGTTCCGAACGAGGCGGTGTGGAACTACCGCGCCGTCCGGGACAACGGAGCCGAATCCAAGCTGGTGCTGTTCCGCGGTGCCCACACCTTCGAGGAGACGGCGGACGAGGAGATGAACGCCCGGCTCGATTCCCGGGCACTCGAGTTCATCGACGCTCATCTCCGTCGGAACGAGGAGTCGGAGCTCCCGCCGGTCGAGTACTACGAGACGCAGACCGATTCGTGGTCGACGACGGACGATATCGACCCGCACAACAGCAAGGAGTGGTCGGTGGCGTTCTCTGACGCCCGACTCGACGAGAGCACCGTCGTCTACAACAGCGTCGCGCCGAGTTCTACCAGTCAGTTGACCAGCGAGGAAGAAGACCTCCTCGACGGGGTGACGGCGGTCCACTTCGAGTTCCCGATCACGGAGCAGCGGGAGCTTCTCGGCGCTCCCTCGCTCCGGCTCGACCTCGAACCGCTCGGCACCGACCCACGGCTGTTCGTGAAGGTGTATCACGTCGACGAGACGGGCGAGACGCTCGTTCACGACCAGGTGACGCCGGTTCACCCGACCGGCGACGGGCGTCGGACGGCCGAGGTGGAGATGACCGCGCTCCAGCGTTCCCTCGACGTCGGCGAGAGTTTGCGTATCACCGTGGCCGCGACCGATGCGGGGTTCTACTCCTCGCGGAAGGCCGCCGGCGCGCGTATCTACCACGGGGACGACGCTGACTCCGAGGTGACGTTCCCGGTTCAGCCGAACTGAGCGGCCTCGGGGAAACCCGTTCGTCCGCCGGGAAGTGGTACGTGCAGTCGGCCGCGGCTCCGAGCGTCCATCTCGAGGGGTCGATGTCGGAGCCGCGGCGTCAGCGACAGAGCACGTCGTCCTCCAGCGCCACCACCTCCGCCATCACCGCCTCGACCTTCTCGTCGGGGACGTCGAACGCCCGGAGCGCGCCTTCGAGATGCGTCGCGACGGCGTCGAAGTGCTCCCGTTCGAGGTCGAGCGGTTCGTGGATGTCGCGCATCTCGCCGCCGGTGTACTCGACGGGGCCGTCGGCCACCGAACTGAGGAACTGCGTCATGTGCGCTCGCTGGGCCGCCATGTCCATGTCGTCGAAGAAGTGCGCGACCGTCTCGTCGTCCAGGACGCGGTCGTAGAACTCGTCGACGATCGCTGCTATCCGTTCTCGGCCGCCTATCTGCTCGTAGAGATTCTCGCTCGTAGACATCTGTTGGGTCGTTGGATACGCCACGCTACCGTGGCAGGGTCGTTTCAAGGCAGTGCCACCGGTTCGTCACAGTCGCTGTGGTTCGTAAGTAACTACACGGAGTAGCGTTCGGCCGACGCGGGAGTAGGCGTTGTGCCGAACGTGTTTAGGTCAGCGCGAGGTCACGAAGTCGCCGGACGCTGTCGCGCTGGAACGCGTAGTCGTCCACGAGCAACTCGACCGCGACCGTCACGTCGCGGTCGGCCGCCCACGCCATCACGGGCGCGAAGTCGACGCTGCCGGTGCCGACCGGAACGTGGTCGTCCCCCCGTTCGCGGGCGTCGTGGACGTGCAGGTGGCGCACGAGGTCGCCGTGGTCGGTCAGGAAGGACTCGACGGCCGCCTGCCCGCCCTCCAGGTAGGCGTGCCCCACGTCGAAGCAGACGCTCGCGCCCGCCTCGCGAGCGAGTTCGGCCACCTCTGCGAGAGGGAACCCCTCGCTCGTGTACCCGAGGTTCTCGACGACGAGTTCGAGGCCGCGGTCGCGGCAGGCGTCGGCCAGCCAGGACGCCTGCTCGACGAACGCCTCGCGGTGTCGGTCGTCGTGGACTCCGGCGGACGCGTGCACCACCCCGACCTCGGCGTCGAGCGTCTCCGCCTTCGCCAGCGCCCGCTCCTGGTACTCGCGCATTGCGGCGTCGATTTCGGGTACGGTGGTCGCCAGGTCCGGGAAGTGCGGCAGGTGGACCGTACAGTCGAGGTCGGCGTCGTCCAGTTTCGCCCGGAAGCCGGCGGCGTCGAACTCCTCGACCGGGCAGTCCCGGGGGTTCAGTGCCGGTTCCACGAAGTCGAAGGTGGCCGTCTCCTCCTCGACGAGGTGGCGGTTCGGACCGAGCGTCGTGCCGAGCTTCATCGTTCGTTCTTCTCCGAGCGATGACAAAATGGCTTCGACGGCCGACCGTCGAGGGTGACCGCGAGCGACCGGCCCGCTCGGACTGGTTCACGAAGTCCCGCGTCTGCCACTGTCTGGCAGGGCAACGCGCTTAATTTCCTCGAACCACTACGAAATCGCGATGACTGACGAGCAGGCCGTGGGATTCGGGGCCTTCGCCGAACTCGGTCCGGAGGTCCGGTCGGCGCTCTCCGAGCGCGGCTTCTCGACGCCCACCGAGCCACAGCGCCGAGCGATTCCGCCGCTGGCCGCGGGTGAGAACGCGCTCGTCATCGCACCGACGGGGACGGGCAAGACCGAGACGGCGATGTTGCCCGTCTTCGACGCCATCGTCGAGCATCGCTCGACGTCCGACGGGGGTGCCGAGGCCAGCCCGCGATTCGGCATCTCCGCGCTGTACGTCACGCCACTACGGGCGCTGAACCGCGACATGCGCGAACGCCTGGAGTGGTGGGGCCAGCACCTCGACCTGGACATCGACGTTCGCCACGGCGACACCACCGACTACCAGCGCCAGAAGCAGGCCAACGACCCCCCGGACGTGCTGGTGACGACGCCCGAGACGCTGCAGGCGATGCTGACGGGGTCGAAACTCCGGACGGCGCTCTCTGACGTCCACCACGTCGTCGTCGACGAGGTGCACGAACTGGCCAGCGCGAAACGCGGGGCGCAACTCTCCATCGGGCTGGAGCGCCTGGTCGAACTCGCCGGGGAGTTCCAGCGCGTCGGCCTCTCGGCGACCGTGGGAGACCCCGGCGAGGTCGGACGATTCCTCACCGGCGACCGCGGCTGCGAGATAGTCGAGGTGGACGTCGGGAGCAAGGTCGACTTCACGGTCCGGGAGCCGGAGATTCGACCCGAGGACGAGGACCTCGCCGGCGAACTGATGACGAGCCCGGAGATAGCGAGCCACGTCCGGGCCATCCGAGAGATAGTGGCGACGAACGACTCGACGCTGATATTCGTCAACACGCGTCAGACGGCGGAGGCGCTGGGGTCGCGGTTCAAGGAACTGGACGCGAACGTCGGCGTCCACCACGGCAGCCTCTCGAAGGAGGCCCGCATCGACGTGGAGGACCGGTTCAAGGCCGGCGACCTCGACGGTCTGCTCTGTACCTCATCGATGGAACTGGGCATCGACGTCGGTCGCATCGACCACGTCGTCCAGTACCAGAGCCCGCGGGAGGTCGCGCGCCTGCTCCAGCGCGTCGGCCGCGCCGGCCACCGCATGGACGAGCTATCGGAGGGGACGATACTCACCGCTCACCCGGACGACGCGCTAGAGGCGATGGCCATCGCCCGGCGCGCCGCCGAGGGGGACGTGGAACCGGCCAACATCCACCACGGAAGCCTCGACACGGTGGCGAACCAGATAGTGGGACTCGTCATGGACTTCGGCGACCTCGACGCGCGCCGGGCGTACGACGTGCTCACGCGGGCCTACCCCTTCCGCGACCTCGACGAGGCGCAGTTCAAGCAGGTGGTGCGCGAACTACAGAGCAACCGCCTCGTCTGGCTGGACGAGGAGGAGGACCGCCTTGAGAAGTCGGGCGGGACCTGGCAGTACTTCTACGCCAACCTGTCGATGATTCCCGACGAGTCGACGTACGAGGTTCACGACGTCGCCTCGGGGTCGCAAGTCGGCACGCTCGACGAGCGGTTCGTCGTCAACTTCGCGGAGCCGGGCGAGGTGTTCATCCAGCGCGGCGAGATGTGGCGCATCGTCGAGATAGACGGCGACGAGGAGCGCGTCGACGTCTCGCCCATCGAGGACCCCGGCGGCGAGATTCCGTCGTGGGTCGGCGAGGAGATTCCGGTCCCCCGCGACGTGGCCCAGGAGGTCGGCGAGATGCGCGCCGTGGCGGGACCGCAGTTCGAACGCGGCGCGCCCCGCGAGGCGGTGGCCCGCGAGTTCGCCAACCGCTACCCGGCCGACGAACGCACCGCCGGCGAGGCGCTCGAACAGCTGGACCGACAGGCCGAGGCCGACGCGCCCGTCCCGACGAGCGAACGCATCGTCGTCGAGCACGCGCCCCGGTCGGTCGTCGTCAACGCCTGCTTCGGCCACAAGGTCAACGAGACGCTCGGTCGGATACTCTCCTCGCTGGTCGGCCAGCGCACGGGGTCGTCGGTCGGGATGGAGGTCGACCCCTACCGCATCGAACTCGACGTGCCGCCCAAACTCGACGCCCGGGCGGTGGTCGAGGAACTGGAGACGACCGACCCGGATCACGTCGGACCGCTCATCGAACTCTCGCTCAAGCGCTCGGACACGCTGAAGTTCACGCTTGCGCAGGTCGCCGCGAAGTTCGGCGCGCTCGACCGCCGGCAGGGCGACCGGCGGATGTCGATGGACCGCCTGCTCGGAGCCCTGGAGGAGACGCCGATGTACGACGAGGCGGTGCGGGAGGTGTTCCACGACGACCTCGCCGTCGAGGCGGCCAGCGACGTGCTCCGGCGGATACGGGCGGGCGACGTCGAGGTGGTCTCGACCGGCGGTCACACGCCGGTCGGGACCGGCGGGCGCTCGTCCGGGCGCGAACTGCTCGCGCCGGAGAACGCCGACGCGAGCGTCATCGAGACGGTCCGCGAGCGCATCCGCGAGGACGAGGTCATCCTCTTCTGCCTGCACTGCCAGGACTACGAGCGCACGACGACGGTCAAGCGCGTCTCCGACCAGCCGACGTGTCCAAACTGCGGGTCGACGCGCGTTGCCGCGCTGAACCCGTGGGCCGACGAGGTGGTGACGGCGGTCCGCGCCGACGAGAAGGACGACGAACAGGAGAAGATGACCGAGCGCGCCTACCGGGCCGCCAGCCTCGTCCAGAGCCACGGCAAGCGGGCAGTCGTCGCCCTCGCGGCCCGCGGCGTCGGCCCGCACAACGCCGCCCGCATCATCGCCAAGTTGCGGGAGGACGAGGACGACTTCTACCGCGACATCCTGGCCCAGGAGCGCGAGTACGCCCGGACGCAGGCGTTCTGGGACTAGCCCTCGCGCGACCCGCTTTCGCGTTCGCCGGCTGGACTTCCGCGTCTACGACGTTTCCGTGGTCGCCCACCACTCGACCAGGTTCACGGTGCGCTCGCGCTCCTGTTCCATCTGGTGGCGCGGCGACGTGCGCTGTTTCTCGTCGAGCACGTTCCGCTCGACTTTCTCTGCGGCGTCCTTGAACGCCGGCCCCGCGCCGTACTCCTCGCCGGTGCCCGAGAACAGCCCTTCGTCGGTGAACAGCCTGATAGTACACCGAACGAGGGGGGTTTCCCGCCTTCGCTCCTTGTGTTTGTGGAACCGCACGTTCGCCTCGAGGAGGTCCATCTCCCGGTACTTGCCGTCGATTCCGTCGATACGGTCGGCGATCTCTTCGCGCGAGAGGACGTCAAGCAGGTCCACGCCGAACACCTGCACGTCGGCCCGCTCCTCCTCGCCGGTCCACGTCAGCGCCTCGAGCAGGTCGGTGATCGTCACGATGCCCACGGGCGTGCCGAACTCCTCGGGAACGACGACCAGCGACGAGTAGTCGTGGTCCTGCATCTTCTCGAAGGCCTCGTCGAGTCCGACGTCGAGCGGAATCGTCTCGCAGGGCGTGCTCATCACGTCGCGGACGGGCAGGTCGGTCATCCGGGCCTGGAATCCCGACCGCTCGCCCCGGCCGCCGTGGGTGCGCTGTTGGCTCTTGGAGACCTCGCCCCCGAAGGAGTCGGTGGCGTTGTTGTTCCCGCCCTGCTCCTTATTCATCTTCCGCGTCGTGAAGTCGACGAGGTCGTAGAGGCTTATCATCCCCACCGCGTCGGTGTCGTCGACGACCGGGAGGCGGGTGAACCTGTGGGTTCGAATCGTGTGAATGACCTCCCCGAGGACGGTGTCGGGGGCGACCGACATCACGTTCTCGGTGTACACGTCCGACACGTCGAGCGCCCCCAGGTTGTCCTGCACCATCGCCAGGAGGTCCTTCGCGTTGACGACGCCGCGCAACACCTCGTCGTCGTCCAGCACCGGGAGCATCTTGACCTGCCCCTCGACCATCAGCCGCGCGGTCTCGCGCACGTCCTCGTCGCGGGTCACCGTCGGCGGATGTCGCACCACCGACTGGACCTTCTCCTGGGGGTCGTGATGCGAACTCACGAGGTCCTTGCGGGTGACGATGCCCGCGAACTTGTCGCTCTCGCCCCAGACGACGATGGCTTTGAGGTTCTGGTCACCGTCGAAGAGTCCCCGAATCTTCCCGAGTCTGGTACCCGGGTTCACGTCCACGTAATCGGTCGTAACCGCGTCATTAATGTCCATAGTCTCCCCACCTACCCCTGCTAGTGGCCTCCCCGGTTTCAACTTTCCTGCCGAACCAGGACCCACGGAGGACCCACGGCCGACCGGCCGCGGACGACGGGCGGTCGTCATCCTCGGTGGCGATGTCCGGCTTGCGGTCGGCCTGCCGGAACCGCGGTCGGCGCTGTCGGTACGGTGACGGACCCGAACGGGGACCGGCGTGTCTACGTGACGTCCCGTTCTCACCGCCGCCCGGAGTAGAAAGCTTATTCCGTTCCAGGGAAATCGTTCGCTCGTGACTCGTCGGAGCGCTTTCAGGAATCTCACCGACCGCGAGCTAACCCGCCGGCAGTTGCTCGCGGGAATCGGCGGCGGCGCGGCGACTGTCGGAGGAGCGAAGGCCGTCGACAACGTCCTTCTCGGGTACGGCGTTCTCGTCGGGACGAATCTCCGCGACCAGAATCTCGGGGCGCTGGCGCGCGAGCGGTTCGGTCCCTCCGCGTTCTCCGTCTCGGTGTCGGGCCACCGGCTCCGTTTCCGGGGCGACGAGATTCGCGTTCGGGACGGCGACGCCTGGCGGTCGCTCCCCCTCTCGGCGTCGCCCGAGGAGGCGGCCGAACTGGACGCAGAACTGGGACTCGACGGCGGTCCGCTCGAGCAACTGGTCCGGGACCTGGGGGCCATCTCGGCCGGCGAGTTCCAGTTCGAGTTCGCCCAGTACGAGGAGTTCTTCGACCGAGTGCGAGACGCGGACGACCGGCCATTCACCGTGCAGGCCGTTCGCGGGAACCGCTTCGCGGACGTCCCTCCCGAGACGGTCGAATCGTTCACGGGGGCGTCACCGAAGCGGCCGGAAGCCGTCATCGAAGGACTCGTCGGCGGGTTCCGCGACCGGACCTCCTACGACGTTCCCCGGTACGTCGCCGGGTCGGTGGAGGACAACGTCATCTTCGGCGCCACCGACCTGCGGAAGTACTTCCAGTCGCCGACGACGTTCGACGCTATCGAGTCGGGCGAGGACTCGGGCATGTTCTGTTACGAGTTCACGTGGCGGTCGGTCGAGGCCCTACACGCGCTTCCCGCCCATCGCCAGCGCACGCCCGTCGTCGGCGCGAAAGTGTTCGACGACCGCCACAAGCACGTCTACACCGGCGTGGCGAGCGTCGTCAGGAGGGATGGCGACCTCGTCGTTCCGATGACGTTCGTCGATTACACGCACACGACGCTGTACGACGACCTCGGCGTCCAGAAACTGCTCGGCGAGGGGCTTCGGGCCTACGACGACCGCCATCGCGCGACGGCGATATACTGGCAGCCGTAGCACGTCGGACGCCCGTCTCGACCCCGACCGACCCTGTTCCGCCGACCGTCGAACGGGTTCCGCGGCCGCTCGGCGGTCGACGACGAAGAAAGCGACCCGTCGGTCCTACAGCGTCGGACGGACGTGGTCGCGGGCTGCGTCGAAGTGACGCTCCTCGACGACGATCTCGTCCGCGTTCCGGTCGGCCTCCGCGACGCCCCAGGCGTCCGCGGCCTCCCGGATGGCGCGCATCGAGGCGTTCCGGACGAGCGCCTCCAGGTCTGCGCCCGTGTACCCCTCCAGTTCGGCGGCGAGTTCGTCCAGGTCGACGTCGTCGGCCAGCGGTTTCTCGTCGGCGTGGACGGCGAGTATCTTGCGGCGGGCCGCCTCGTCCGGGGCGGGCACCTCGACGTGGGACTCCAGGCGACCCGGCCGGAGGAGGGCAGGGTCGAGCGCCTCGCGGCGGTTCGTCGCCGCGAGGACGACGAGGTTCGGGTTGTCCGTGAGGCCGTCGAGTTCCGTCAGCAACTGGGAGACGACGCGCTCCGTCGTCTCGTGGGAATCGCCGCGCTTGGCCGCGATGGCGTCTATCTCGTCGAAGAAGACGATGGCGGGCGAGGCCTGGCGGGCGCGGTCGAACACCTCGCGGACGGCCTTCTCGCTCTCGCCGACGTAGCGGTCGAGCAGTTCCGGTCCGGCGACGTGGATGAAGTTCACGTCGCTCTCGCCGGCCAGCGCCCGCGCGAGTAGCGTCTTGCCGGTCCCCGGCGGGCCGTACAGGAGGACGCCGCTCGGCGGTTCCGTGTGAGTCACCTCGAAGAGGTTCTGGTACGAGAGCGGCCACTCGACCGCCTCGACGAGCGTCTGTTTCGCCTCGTCGAGACCGCCCACGTCGTCGAAGGTGACCGTCGGCGTCTCCGCGACGAACTCCCGCATCGCCGATGGGTCGACCGACGCCATCGCGGCGTTGAAATCGTCGCGGGAGACGGTCACGTCCAGCAGCGCGTCGTCGTCGGCACCGTCGTCTCGCGCGCGGCGGAGCGCCGCCATCGCCGCCTCCGTCACGAGCGCGTGCAGGTCCGCGCCGACGAACCCGTGCGTCGTCGCCGCGAGGCGGTCGAGGTCCACGTCGTCAGCGAGGGGCATCCCGCGAGTGTGAACGTCGAGCACCTCGCGTCGTCCGCCCTCGTCGGGCGCGCCGATCTCTATCTCGCGGTCGAAGCGGCCGCCGCGTCGGAGCGCCGGGTCGATGGCGTCGACGCGGTTCGTCGCGCCGATGACGACCACGTCGCCCCGGGACTCCAGTCCGTCCATCAGCGACAGCATCTGGGCGACGAGGCGGTTCTCCACGTCGCTCTCGTCGTCGCGCTTCCCGCCGAGGCTGTCTATCTCGTCGAAGAAGATGATGGCGGGCGCGTTCTCGGCGGCGTCGTCGAATATCTCGCGCAGGCGCTCCTCGCTCTCGCCCTTGTACTTGCTCATTATCTCCGGGCCCGACACGGAGATGAAGTGGGCGTCGACCTCGTTGGCTACCGCCTTCGCGATGAGGGTCTTGCCGGTCCCCGGCGGGCCGTAGAGCAGGACGCCCTTCGGCGGCTCGATGCCGAGTCGGCGGAATATCTCGGGGTTCGCCAGCGGGAGTTCGATCATCTCCCGGACGCGCCGGAGTTCGTCGTCGAGGCCACCGATGTCCTCGTAGGTCGCGCCGGTCATCTCGCCCGCGTCGTCGCCGACGTCGCCGGTCGCCGCAGTGGGCGTCACCGTCGAGTCGGCGACGCCGGCCAGCGATACCTTCACGTCCGTCTCGCCGGTCACCCGGACCGTGCCGTCGGGGTCGGTCGCCGTGACGGTGAAGAGGCCGGCGTCGCCGAGCCGTTCGATGCGAGCGCGCTCGCCGGGGCTGACGGGTCGGTCGCGAAGTTCGCGTTTGACCGCGACCTCCAGGGTGTCCACGTCGTCGAGCGAGAAGTTCGCCTCGGGCGAGACGGTGACCGACTCGGCGTCCTCGACCGCCATCGGTCGAACGGTCACAGTGTCGCCGATGCTGACGCCCGCGTTCGAGCGCGTCTCGGCGTCTATCTGGATGACGTCGTCCGGGACCGACGCCGCGGCGGGCCACATCTTCACCACCGTTTTCCGGTCGCCCTCGATGGCGAGCGTGTCGCCGCTGAGTACCTCCAGGTGTTGTCGGACGGCGTCGGAGATGCGGGCGATGCCACGCCCGCCGTCGCGTTTCTCCGCGCCCCGGACGGTGAGCGTGACGCTCCGTTCACTACCCATGTCACGTACTCCTCGTCGAACTATCTTCAGGGTTGTCCCGTGGCACCGCCGCGGCTGCGACGGCGAGGCGTTCAGACCGTGTCCCGGTCGGTGTACGTCCAGCGCTTCGCTATCTTCCCGTCGCCGTCGAACCGGTGGAAGTCGGCGAAGCCGAACTCGACGCGGTCGTCGCCCTGGACGCCGCGGAAGGTGCCGCGGACGGCCACCGTGTCGCCGTCGACGGTGAGCGAGTGCACTTCGTGTTCGCCCTCGTCCAGCGGCCGGTCTTCGAGGTAGAACGTGCGGAACTCCGCCATCCCGTCCAGGTCGGCCTGCCCGGGGCGTTCGTAGACGACGTCGTCGGCGAAGAGGTCGAACAGTCGCTCGTACTCCTCGGCGTCCACGCGGTCGTAGTAGTCCCGGACCGCGTCCGGGTCGGCTGTCGGGGCCATACGACGGTCCACGCCGGTGACGCGAGTAGTAGTTTCGGTCGAAAGAAAGACTTTCCCCCGCTCGAAGAGTGGCGTATGGACTACGAGACGCCGCTGTTCTTCCACGTCATGTCCTACGCGACGGAGGCCGACCGCGACGTGGTCGACATGGTGAGCGGGAACCCCGACTGGGGGTCGCCGCCCGGCATCGCGGAGGGACTGCACGAGTACGCCGACCTCGGCGGTGAGGACTTCCAGTATCCGCCGAGCGAAGGACTGGCCGAACTCCGGGCGGAGATAGCCGCCCGGCGCGACGTCGACGCGTCCCAGATCGTCGTGACCAACGGCGGCGGGGAGGCCAACTACCTCGCGATGGCCCGCGCGCTCGAACGAGACGCCGGCGACGAGTTCCTCCTGACCGACCCGGTCTACCCCTACTACCCCGGGAAGACGAAGATGCTCGGCGCGACGGCGCGGTACGTCCCCGTCGCCGACGACGGCACGCTGGACCCCGCGGCGGTGCGCGAACGGGCCAGCGACGACACTGCCGCCATCGTCGTCAACACGCCGAACAACCCGACCGGCGCGGTGTACGACCAGGCGACGATGCGCGAACTCGTGGCCGTCGCGGAGGAGTACGACGCCCTCCTGGTGAGCGACGAGGTGTACGACCACTTCGACTTCTCCGGCGAGTTCACGTCAGCGCTCGCATTCGATTCCGACCACCGCGTCGTCACCACCGCCTACTCGAAGACGTTCGCTATCACCGGCTTCCGCGTCGGGTACGCCGTCTTCCCGCCGGAGCTCGTCGACGTGGCCAAGACCCGGCACATGCTGACCAACGTCGCCACGACGCGGCCCGGCCAGTACGCCGTCCTCAACGCGCTCCACGACACCGACCCCGACTACTACGCCGAGAACCGCAAACTGCTCGAATCCCGCGTGGAGACGTTCACCGACGCCCTCGACGCCGCGGACGCGGAGTACACCTCGCCCGACGGCGCGTTCTACGTCATGGCCCGGTTCGAGGACTACCCGGGGACGCTGTCGAACGTCGAACGACTCGTCGACGAGGCCGGCGTCGCGGGCATGCCCGGCGAGGCGTTCGGAGAGAGCCGCGCCGACTGGTTCCGGTTCGCGCTGGTGACCCCGCGCGTCGAGGAGGCCGCCGCGCGACTGGCCGACTACTTCGACTAGCGCCGCGCCCCGGATGTCGACCGGAACGGCTCGAACGCTCGACTTCCACCGCCCAAACGTATCGGTATAGAATAATAACACTTCGGTTGATTATTTCATAGAACGATGCCATTTAAATACCGGACGTAGCCGCTTCGAGACACTTACCAGAAAATATATTTGTAAAGACACATATTTATTAGGGATTATAGGTAACGGGTGATACACCGCGCCGAAGCCGTGAAAATAACGGAGACCTGCCGGGACCGCATCCCATCTCCCGACACTCGAAACTAGTCGTCGGTACATATAACTTCCCCGACTGGTCTCACCGGCGATAACGCGCGTCCAAGGAGAAACACGACTATGACACTCAAAGAGAAGTTCGAGGCGATAACCGGACGCGACTTCGACCGCGCCGTCAGCCCCGTCATCGGCGTCATCCTGATGGTGGCCATCACGGTCATCCTCGCCGCAGTCATCGGGACGTTCGTGATGGGCATGGGGAGTAACGTAGAGAGTAATGTGAATGCCGGGGCTTCAATCAGCGTCAACAATTCCTCTGATGGAGGAAGTGTCGACGTGACATGGGTCAGTAAGGGTTCCGCAAGCAAACTTAATGTTACAGTTAAGAAAAATGGTGCGGCAGAATCAGATGTGCTCAAGAATGTTGGTGAATCTGTGAAGATTAATGAAACCCAGGGAAGCTTTTCATCTGATACCACCGCTAATAACGTGAAAGTTATTGTTACAGCGGTTGGCGAAGACGGGAAGAAGAAGACCGTCATCAACAACGAAGAGCATACTATCTAACGGCTGACTACGCACTTTTTTGAAATAACGCTGATTCCACGCTATGCAAACCGGACAGCGGTCGCTACGAGTCTGGGAAGATGAACACCGCCGAAAGGGGGAGAGAGTGTCCGATTCGGCTTGGGGTAGGGGTGTGACAACCTGGTGTTCGGCCGGGCGGACGACCCGCCCGTACTCCGACCGACGCGCGGGGGGATAAAAGCTCTCGGCCTTACCCGCGGCGAAAGTGAAAGTGACCGTCGGGGGTCAGTCGAGCGCTCGCGCGAGGCCGCCGACGAGGCTGGCAAGGACGGGGATGGCGACGCTGAGTGCGAGGAGGCGGCCCGTGTCGAGGTAGCGGCCGAGCGAGCCGCTGGCGGCCAGCAGGGCGGCGAACGCCAGCCAGCCGAGGACGCCGAACGCGAGGCCGGCGAGGAGGCCCCGCCGCCAGTTCCGGGTCGGGAGGCTGACGAGTGCACCGCCGACGAGGAACCCGAGGGGGTGGACGGTCGCGAGCGTGAGGCCGACGAACGCGGCGACGGCGTACGCCGACCAGCGCCGCGTCGGGTCCGACCTGACGACGTCGAGTCGCGCGGTCATCTTCGGGCCTCCTCGAAGGCGACCGTCTCCTCGCCGCGCAGTTCGCGGGTCATCGGCTTGTACTCCACGTCGGCCCATGCGCGCAACTGGTCGCGGTAGTGCTCGGAGAAGTAGTCGCCGGAGTTGCCGCCGGGCAGGATGGCGACCGACTCGCCGCCCACGGGGCAGACCATCCGCCAACTGCTCCCGACGGCGGACTCGACGCGGTAGTTGTTCACCGTCTGGCTCGACCCGTCCGTGGGGACGGCGGGGTAGTTGAGGAACGACTGGTCGAAGGGGTGGGTGATGGCTGCGGTGTCGTTGTAGTCGCCGTACGTCTCGTAGCCCGCCTCCTCGACGGTCGTCACGGCGCTCCGGAGCGCGCGCACCATCGCCGCCCGACGGTTCCTGTCGCCGAACCAGCGCCGGCCGTCGAGATGCGCGACCACCCAGTCGCGGGGGTGGTACGCCTCGCCGAGGTCGGCCCGCTCGAACGCCGCCCCGAGCGCCTTCTCCCGGAACGCGTCGAACCAGTGGGCGAACAGGAGCGCGGCACGCGAATCGCGGTTCATCCGGTAGTCCCACCCCGAGAGCGTCTCGACGGTCGACCGGAGACCGTCTGCCCCGTCCGCGGCCCGGACCAGTTCCGGCACGAAGTCCCGGGCGCGCCCGTCCAGCGCGTCGGCCTGCATCTCCTCGACGAACGCGGGCGTCACGGGGCGGTCGGAGTTCGCGCGCTCGTCGAGCAGTTCGTAGATGCGCCGGCCGCGGTAGGGGCTGGCGTACGCCTCCGAGAGGTACGGGTCGTCGGTGACGCGCTGGTTCGCGGTGGCGAGGTACGCCGGGTTCCGGACGTGGGGTTTCTCCTCGAACGGGACGAACCCCTCCCAGGAGGAGACGCCGAACGGCTCGAACCCCCGCCACTCGGCCTCGCCCGCGGAGCCGTCGAAGATGCGGTCGCCTCGGACGCGCTCGCCGTCGACGGTCCGGACGGGGATACGGCCGGTGACGTAGAAGAGGGTCTCGCCGTCCCGGTCGGCGTAGACCAGGTTCTGGGTCGGCAGGTCGAAGTGGCGGGTCGCTGCCATCACGTCCTCGACGCCCTCGCTCGTCGCGTACCGGTGAACGGCCAGCGTCGTCTCGGTGGCAGTGTGACCGGTCCACGCGACGCCGACCTGCTCGCCCTCGCGTTCGAGGTAGGGGCCGTGGACCGTCTTCCGCACCGTCACCTCGCGGTCCTCGCCGTCCGCGACCGCGACGGTCCTGGTGTCGACGTCGAACTCGCGCCACTCGCCACGGTAGCGGTACCGGTCGCCGTCCGTCTCGTACCGGTAGAAGTCGATCACGTCCGCGCCGGTGTTGGTGAACCCCCACGCGCCCGCGTCGTTCTCGCCGATGACGACGAACGGGACGCCGGGGAAGGTGACGCCCCGAACGCCGGCGTCGCCGGCGCGGAGGTTCATCTCGTACCAGACCGGCGGCGCCATCAGCGAGAGGTGGGGGTCGTTGGCGACGATGGGGTTCCCGCTCGCGGTATGTTCGCCGGAGACCACCCAGCTGTTCGAGCCGACGCCGGGGTCGCTCTCGAAGTCCGTCAGCCACTCCACGAGGCCGCTCCCGACGGCGCGGTCCGGCGGCGACTCCCGGGCGGCCGTCCCCGCGTCGCCGCCCTCCCGGACGATGGGCGCGTCGTGGTCGAGACGCACGGGGTAGAGCTCGCGGGCCGCCTCCGCGCCGAGTTTCTCGGCGACCGTCGCGCGCCGGAGCGTCCGGAAGCTCCCCGTAAGCTCCCAGGATATCTGTTTCTCCATCAGCAGCGTGTCGGCCGGCGTCCACGCCGCCGGCTCGTACGACAGTAGCCCGAACTCCAGCGGGAGCGGTTCGTTCTCGACGTAGGCGTTCACGCCGTCGGCGAACGCGCGGACCACCGGGGCAGTGTCGGTGCCCCGGAGGTGTCGCCAGGTCGCCTCGGCCGCGCCCGCGAAGTCCATCTTCACGTGGAACTCGTCGGACTCGAACGCGGCGTCCCCGACGACGGCCGACAGCTGTCCGCGCATCAGCCGCCGCTGGAGGTCGAGCTGGAAGAGCCGGTCCCGCGCCTGGGCGTACCCGACGGCGAAGTACAGCGCGCGCTCGTCGGCAGCGGAGACGTTGGGGACGCCGTGGTCGTCGTACCGCAGCGTCGCCGGCCCATGCGGACTCTCGACGGTCCCCTGCGGACGATCGGTCGCGGACCGCCACGCCGACCCCGACAGCGGCGCGAACCGCCGGAGGTAGCTCCGGACCGGCGAGAGGGCGCTGCCGGTCGCGACGCCCCCGAGTATCGCGCCGACCAGCGCCCGTCGCTTGGTATCGATGTCCATACCTGGACCTGTGGCGATTTCGATGTAAAACCGTTGTCGAACTGCGGGCCAGTTTCGCCGTGTTTCCGACTCACAGGCCCAGACCGGCCGTGAGTCCGAGAACGCCGATGCCGAACGCGTACAGCGGGATGACGTATCGCCACACCGCGTTCGGGACGACGCGGACGAGGTAAGGCGCGCCCACGGCGGCGACGAAGCCTCCCGTGTAGATGGACGGCAGCAGCGTGAGGTCGACGGCGACGCCCTGGGTGGTGAGGACGAAGAACGTGACCACGCCGACCAGTGAGACGACGCTCTCGGCCAGCGAGGCGATGGCGGTCGCGCTCTTCTCGTAGACGCCCGAGAGTATCTGGCCGAGCGTCACCACCGGTCCGAACCCGCCGCCGCCGACGCCCTTGTTGACGCCGGCGAGGAACGCGAAGGCGGCCAGCCGACGCGGCCGATACCGTATCGTCTGCACGGTTCGCGCGCGGACCAGTCCGACCAGCCCCATGAGGAGGACGAGCACGGCCACGTACGTCTCGACGAACGACGCCGGCGGCCTGAGCGCGAAGTAGACGAGGACGATGGACGCGACGCTCGCCAGGCCGCCGACGCCGCCGAGAAGGAGAACTATCTCCATCTCGTCGTTCGGCGGCCGGAGGGAGAACCGGACGTTCTCCAGTTCGTGGTGGACGCCCCCGGAGACGAGGCCGGTCACGCTCTCAGAAATGAGCAGCGTGGCCGTCACCTGCAGCGGGGTGTACCCGAGGACGAACAGGAGCGGGGCCAGCGCCGTCCCGAACCCCATACCGGCCGCCGAGTCCATCAGCTCGAACGCGAAGGCGACGGCGACGACGGTCGGGACCAGCGGAAGTCCCGGCCGGGCGGCGTCGAAGAGCGGCAGCATCGCGGCCAGGCCGACGACGTAGACGACGCCGAGCAGCGCGAGTCGGCGGAGCGTCGACAGTGGTAACCGCATCCGCTCGGTCGTCGTGCGCTCGCGGTCCAGCCGCCGGGCTTCCGAACCCATCTCGACCGGTTCGACGTCGCGGAGCTCCTCTTCGAACTCCGCTATCTCCCGCTCGACGGTCCGGATGCCGCGCTCGAACTCGTCGTCCCTGTCGTCCATGCTGGCTCCCGATGAGCGGAGAACGACGTACCACCCTCGGAAACTTCACGTTTCGGGACGCAACTGACGGCCGCACCGGGACGCGCCGAGGTGCGTCGTCGGACTCACTTCCAGGGGTTCGAGACGAGGTCCCGCTGGACGTCCACGCCGACCTCTATCGAGCAGTCGGTCCGCGGTTCCGCGATACAGAGCAGGACGTAGCCCGCCTCGCGGTGGCGGTCCTTCAGCGCTCGGGGCTCGCGGGCGTGGTCGAGTTCGCCGGCCAGCCGTCGCCCGGTGCAGGTTCCACACGCCCCGGTTCGACAGCCGAAGGGGAGCGCGACCCCGACGCTCTCTGCCGCCGCCAGCACCGACTCGTCGGCGCGGGCGCGGATCGCTCGCTCGCGTCCGTCGCGCCAGACGAGTTCGACGCGGTGGGTCGGCGTCGCGTCGCTCCCCGTCGCCATCTCACTGCCAGACGTCGCTGGTGCAGTCGCCGTCCGGCCAGCGTATCTCGTGCGCCCGGGCCGGCCCGTTCGGCATCTCGCCGAAGTCCACCAGGAAGTCCTCGTCCAGTTCCATCGTTCCCTTGCGCGGGTCGACGTCGGCTTTCAGCATCACCGAACCGAGTTCGCCTTCCTCTGGGAAGAACTGGTTGTCCCACGTCGAGAACAGCGACGTGGTCCAGTACAGCCGCTCGCCGTCGATGCTGAGTTGGAGCATCTGCGGGCCGGCGACCACGGGCCGGTCGTCCTCGCCGGTCGGGTGCCGCGGTCCGAAGAGGCCACCTGCCCAGAGCCGGTCTGCCAGCCGTGGGTTCGCGGGGTCGCTCACGTCGTACATCCGGACGTCGCCGTGCAGCCAGTCCGAGAAGAACAGGTAGCGGTCGTCCATCGAGACGACCAGGTCCGTGATGAGACCGGGGACCGGCATGTCCCAGTCCTCGTGCTCGCGGCTCTCGACGTCGATGGCCTTCTCGGCGTGCCATTCCCCGTCGTCCTCGTAGAAGTGGAAGATGTTCGACGACAGCGCCGCGCCGACGTAGCCGTGGACGGACTCGGGACTGTGAAGGAACCGGACCTCCAACGGGATGAGGCCCTCCTCGCCGAGGTCGATGGACTGCTCGACGGTTCCGTTCTCCCAGTCCCAGATGTGGATGCTGCGACCGTATTTGCCCTTCTCGACGTCCTCCAGGTCGAATCCGGGGTAGTAGGTCTTCGGCGCGGCCCACTCGCTCGACACCATCACGTTGTGGCGCGGCTGGTACCAGTAGTCGTAGTTCATCTCTATCTCCCCCGGCGGGTCCCACCGGCCCTCTATCTCGAAGTCGTCGTTCAGTTCGAGGAAGCCGCCTGGCAGGTCGCCGTCCGCGTCACCCAGCATCGAGATGAGTATCTCACCGTCCGGGATGCAGTGGACCGTGTGCGGCGCGCTCAGGTCGTACTCGTACACCTCCTCGGGTTCGATGACCTTCACTATCTCCGGGTTCCGTCGGTCCTTCGTGTCGATGATGTGGAGTCGCGACGACCGCTGGCCCGGAACGACGAGGTGGCGTCGCTCCAAGCCCTCGACGTGACAGGACGACGAGCAGGCGTTCCAGCCGAAGTGGTGGAGTTCGTCGCCCCGGTTCGGCATCTCCACGCGGTCGACGACCTCACAGTACGTGTCCGAGTCCGGGTCCACGTCCACGACGGACAGGAAGTCCGGCGCGTCCACGTCGGTACCCACGTACAGCGACGGCACGTAGGCGACGCGCTCGCGCTCGGACTGCTCGATGGCGGCCTGCGGCGTGGCGTACCCCGGCCCCTCGACGTCGTGGTGGTGTTCGTGGTCTTCGTGCGCCGCTGCGCCGCTCTCTCCGGGTGATTCGGTGTCGCTCATTTTCTCTCCCCCGACTGGGGTACGCCGCCGGTCAGGATGACCGGGAACGTATCGGCAATAATTGCCGGAAGTTTGCGGAGGATGTCGGTCGGCTCGGAACGACCGAGAGGCACAGTCCGTCCGGCCCCGCCGGGCGCGACACCGTCGGCGTCGCGCCGGTCGACCCGTGGGACCGAACGCCGAATCGGCGACTACTCGGCTTCCGTCCCTTCGGAGCCTCGCTCGCTCTCGACCGCTTCGTCGATGGTCTGCTGGTCTGCCGCGTCGCGCGGGCGGAACTCCCCGCGGTCGAGGTCCGCGCCGGTCGGGTCGAACTGCTCGAACGCCCAGGCGAACGCGGGTTCGCCCTCGGGCGGGAGCCAGAGCTTGCACCATCCGCGCGGGTGGATGTGCTCGCCGCCGAACCGGTCTTCCTTCCGTCCGACGACGTGGCACTTGCCGGCCTTGCCGGGCGCACCCTCCTCCCAGAAGCGACAGCGCCCGCAGGTGTTCACCCACATGGTGGGCGGAAACGGCGACTGCGGCAGGTAGCCGGCCTCCTCTTTCCCGAACTTCTCGCCGTGCCGGTCGTGGGCGCGGTGATGTATCTCTTCGGCGATCTCCGCCAGGCCGTCCTCGCCGTCCCTGAGGTACGCGAGCAGGACTCGTCCGGCGTGTGACGGCCACGAAACGTCCTCGTCCCCCATGGAACCCGCTTTCCACGCCGAGGCGCAAATGGTTGGTGGCACCACGTCCGGCTCCAGTTCGTCTATTCCGCCGGCTCGCTCTCTCCGGGGTCCCTACGCGGAGCACCGCGGATAATCGGCGACGTACTCGCTCTTCGCGGACGTGATCGGTCGGAAAATTGCGGTAACGGCGTTACTCGTACAGCCACTGCTCGTCGACGCGCTCGTAGTCGACCAGTTCGTCCTCGTCGAAGAACAGGTCGATCTCGCGCTCGTTCGCGCCGGGGTCCTCGTGGTCCGAGCCGTGGATGACGTTGCGACCGAGGTCCAGGCCGTAGTCGCCCCGGATGGTGCCGGGAGCGGACTCGGCGGGGTCGGTCTCGCCCATCATCTTGCGGACCTGGCGGGTCGCGTCCTGGCCCTCCCAGACCATGGCGAAGACGGGACCGGACGTGATGAACTCGACGAGTCCCTCGAAGAACGGCTTGCCCTCGTGCTCGCCGTAGTGCTCCTGGGCGAGGTTTTCGTCGATCTGCATGAACTTCCCGGCGACCATCTTCAGGCCGCGGTCCTCCAGCCGGGAGACGACCTCACCGATGAGACCGCGCTGGACGCCGTCGGGCTTGACCATCACGAACGTGCGCTCGGCCTCACTCATTCCTGCGTGGCCTCCTCGGGCGGCTCTTCTTCGGTCCACTCGAGGTCGCGCGGTTCGCGTCCAAGGTCCGCGTTCTTCTCGCACTTCGACGAACAGTAGTGGATAGTCGTTCCGTCCGTGCGAACGAACATCGTGCCCGTACCGGGCTCGATGTCCTGGCCGCAGTAGTCACACTCTCGCGTCTGTGGCATTATTGTCCTCCGATGGAGTCGGCTTCGCGTGCGGTCTCGCGCAGCTGTAGCACGTCGCCCTCTCGGACGGGACCGAGACAGTTGCGCGTGATGATGCGCCCCTGATTCTCGCCCTCGCGGATGCGGCACTTGACCTGCATGGCCTCGCCGTGCATCCCCGTCTTGCCGACGATTTCGATAACTTCGGCGGGCGTGGAGTCTTCCTCTTGTGTCTCTTCAGCGCTCATCCTCTATCACCTCAGCGGAGTTCCTCGACCTTGTCGGCGACGTCGTCGACGTCCTCGCTCGCATCGCCGGCGTCGACGATGGCGGCGGCGGCGCTGCCGACTTCCAGACCGGCGGCGTGACCCACGTCGTCCTGCGTGTCGACGAAGACGAACGGGATGCCCTTCTCGTCGGCGAGCTCGGGCAGATGCATCACGATCTCCTCGGGCTGGACGTCCTCGGCGATGTAGACGAGGTCGGCGTTGCCGCGCTCGACCGCCTTGGTCGTCTCGTTGGTTCCTTTCTTGACGGTTCCTGTGTCTCGGGCGACCTCCAGCGCATCGAGCGCGCTGTCCTGGAGGTCGGCTGGGACGTCGAAGTTTACGTAAACTGGCATGGTTGTTCACCTCCCCACGCGTCGGCTCAGGCTCCCCTGCCGTTCGAGTCCTGTGCGGCTAGGAGCATCATCAACCGCGCGCAGGTCGTACCCATCTGTAGATGGTTCCCCCATAAAAGAGCTTCCAAACGAGCGACGGACTGCGACTCGCTTACACACCCTCGGTTCCGGGTAGATTACCTCCATCGCCCAGCGAGGAGAGCGTGTCAGCCCGGTACGGTCGTGGAGGAGGAAGAGGAGACCGACCGCCGTGCGATTTCGAAACCGGTCGTCACGTGGCCGCCGCTACCTGCACCGGGATCCCGGCGATCGCAAGCGGGCCGAGGGTTCGGCATCGACGAGCGCGAAGCGTCGTCGCAGGCGGAGCTTCGAGGGACGGCGTTCCGGCGAGGCGGTCGAACGGAAAGGCCCTTGCCCTGTTCCGGCCAACTCCCCGACATGGACGTGGAGGAACTGGCGGCCGCGCTCGCCGCGGAAGCCCGGCGGGCGAACGAGCGCCGGCTGCTCGTACTGGCGGGCGACCGCGCGGCGACCGTCGACGCGGCGCGGCGCGCGCTCGACGCCGCCGGCATTTCCCGCGAGGCGACGACGCAGGTCGCTCCCGAGCGCGCGCTCGACTGCGAGCGCGTCGGCCAGCACCGCGCCGCCGAACTTCTCGGAACCACGCGTGCGGCGGTCGTCTTCGACGCTCACGACGAACTCCACCCGAACGCCGTCGGTCGCGTCGTCGGCGCGGTCGACGGCGGCGGCCTCTTCCTGTTGCTCGCGCCCGCCCTCGGCGCGTGGCCCGACCGCCGCGACGAGTTCGACGCCTCGCTCGCCGTCCCGCCGTTCGAGACGAGCGACGTGACGGGACGCTTCCGCGAGCGCTTCGTCGCCACGCTCCGGACGCGACCCGGCGTCGCCGTCGTCGACGTTGACGCCGGAACCGTCGAGCGCGACGGCCTGACCGACCCCGCGCCGCGACTCGCCCGGCGGGAGGCGTCGATTCCCGCGGACCGCCAGTTCCCCCGGGCGGCGTACGAGGCCTGCCGCACCGGCGACCAGGTCGCGGCGGTTCGCGCGCTCGAAGCCCTCCGCGAGACGACGGCCTCCCCCGCCGCCGTCGTGGTGGAAGCGGACCGCGGCCGCGGCAAGTCCAGCGCGGCGGGCATCGCCGCCGGGGCGCTCGCCGTCGAGGGAAGCGACGTGCTCATCACCGCGCCGGAGTACCGGAGCGCTCGCGAGGCGTTCGTCCGCTCCGCCGCGCTGCTCGACTCGCTCGGCGAGCTGACGGGGACCGACGGCGACCCGCCGAGACGCGTCGCGAGCGAGGACGGGAGCGTCCGGTTCGCGACGCCGACCGCCGCCGCCGACGCCGTCGACGCGGCCGACGAGGCGGGACCCGACGCTGTGCTGGTGGACGAAGCGGCCGCCCTCCCGGTCCACCTGCTCGAACGCTTCCTCGGCTGCCCCCGCGTCGCGTTCACGACGACGGTCCACGGGTACGAGGGCGCAGGCCGGGGCTTCTCCGTCCGGTTCCGCGACCGCCTCGACGGGAGCGACCACGACGTGAGCGAGGTGAGCATGGTCGAACCCATCCGGTACGCCGCGGGCGACCCCGTGGAGGTCTGGGCGTTCGACGCGCTGGCGCTCGACGCGCGACCCGCCGTGGACCCCCTCGTCGCCGACGCCGACCCGGCGGGAACTGAGTACCGCGCGCTCGCCCCGGCCGACCTGCTCGCCGACGAGCACCTGCTCCGGGAGGTGTTCGGTCTGCTCGTGCTCGCACACTACCGGACCGAGCCCGCGGACCTCGCGCGCCTGCTCGACGCGCCGAACGTCGCGGTCCGGGCGCTCTGCCGGGACGGCCACGTCGTCAGCATCGCGCTGCTGGCGCGGGAGGGCAACCTCCCCGCGAGCGTGCGCGAACACATTTACGAGGGCGGTCGCGTTCGGGGGAACATGCTCCCCGACGTGCTCACCAGCCAGTTGCGCGACAGGGACGCCGGGTGGCCGGAGGGCCTGCGGGTGATGCGCATCGCCACCCACCACGCAGTCCGGTCCCGGGGCCTCGGCTCGCGCCTGCTCGCCGAGATTCGCGCCGAGTTCGCCGGGGAGGTGGACTGGCTCGGCACCGGGTTCGGCGCGACCCCCGAACTCCTCGGGTTCTGGCGGGAGAACGGCTACCGGGCCGTCCAGCTCTCGACCACCCGGAACGACGCCAGCGGGGAGCACTCGGCGCTGTTGCTCGACCCCACGAGCGACGCGGGACGCGACCTGCACGACCGTACCGCCCGGCGGTTCGTCGGGCGCATCGCCGCGGTGCTGTCGGACGCCCTCTCGGACCTCGACCCCGACGTCACCCGCGCGACGCTCCGGGCCGTCGACGCGCCGGTCGCGCTCGACTGCACCGACTGGGAGTGGCGGATGGTCGCCGCCAGCGCGTACGGCCCCGGACAGTTCGACCAGGACCCCGCACCGTTCCGACGGCTGGCCGTGAAACATCTCGTCGAGTCCGACTGCGACCTCTCGCCGCGCCAGGAGCGCCTGCTCGTCCGGAAGGTGCTCCAGGCCCGCGGCTGGCCGCGGGTCGCGGACGAACTCGGCTTCCACTCCGCCGGCCAGGCGATGCGCGCGCTCGGCGAGGCCTTCCGACCGCTCGTGGACCGGTACGGCACCGATGCGGCCCGCGAGGAGCGAGAGCGGTACACCGATTAGGAACGGGGACGTGGTCCCGGGCGATGGAGTGCGCCGAAGACGACTGCGACGGCGAGGCGGCGGTCCGGTTGCACGTCCCGTGGGACGCGAACCGGGAGGTCTGTGCGAGCCACGCCCGCGTCCTCGCCAGGCAGGACGGCGTGGTCGCCGAACCGCTGGCGGACGCCGAGGAGTGGCGGTGACGACGAGACGCGTCCGCGGAGGTCTCCCGGCGGTAGCCGGCGGTACAGAACGGAAGGTATAGTCGTCCGGTCCGACTACACCGGACCGATGTCATGGTACGTCCTGGTGGTCGCGGGCGCGTTCGAGATAGCGTGGGCGGTCGGCCTCGAGTACTCCGACGGGCTGTCGAAACCCCTTCCGACGGCCGGCACCGTCGTCGCGCTCGTCGTCAGCATGCTGTTGCTGGCGAAGGCGGTCGAGACCCTGCCCGTCGGCACCGCCTACGCCGTCTGGACGGGTATCGGAGCCGTCGGCACCGCCTCGCTCGGCATCGTCCTCTTCGACGAACCGGCGGAACTGACTCGCGTCTTCTTCATCGGCGTCGTCGTCGTCGGCATCGTCGGCCTCCACCTCTCCTCGGGCGGCCACTGAGCGCCTCGACGTGACGCGGGTGACGAGTTCGGAGAAAACGGCGTCCGTTGGTCCGTGCGCCTACTCGTGGGCGAAGTACGCGATGGACTCGCCGCTCTCGTGTCTGTCGACGCGCGCGAAGCCGACGCGCTCGAACTGGACGACCTCGTCGGGGTCTCTCTCCGCGAATCCGGGTTCGGCGTGACCGTGCACGTCGCCGTCCATCGTTCGCAGGCGGACGGGGACGTTCACGTCGGCCGACACCCAGTGGACGACGGGGACGTTCTCCTCGCGGACCGCGTCGATGTCGTCGCCGGTGTACTGGAGGGCGTCGCGGGTGTGTCGGAAGCAGCCGAGTCCCTTCAGCCAGACGCGGTCGTCGTGGTCCGGCACGTCGCCGGGCTCGATCAACACGGCTTCGCCGGCGGAAACGTGTCGGGTGCCGCGGTCCTCGTGGTCGGGGTGGACCGCCGGCTCCGCGGCCTCCGGGTGGTCGCCGACGAGCGGGTACTCGACGCCGTCGCGCACGAAGAAGCAGCGCTGGGCCTCGTCGTCGACGAGTTCGCGGTTGTTGGCGTAGACGGAACTCATCGCGAGGTCGACGTTGCTCGTCGACGTGCCGAGCTCTATCATCGACTCCGTGACGGCCTCGCCCCTGATTCCCCGTCGCTGCAAGCTCAGCAGCGTCGGCGCGCGCGGGTCGTCCCAGCCGTCGAGTTCGCCCTTCTCGATGAGTTCCTTGATGGTCGAGGTTGACATCTTCACGTCGTACTCGTCGACCTGGACGTGGCCCCAGTGGATGACCTCGGGGTACTCCCAGTCGAAGTAGTCGTAGACGAACCGCTGGCGCTTCGCGGAGTCCTGGAGGTCGATGCCGCGGATGATGTGGGTGACGCCGGTCAGGTGGTCGTCGACGCCCGACTGGAAGTCGAGCATAGGCCAGCACCGGTAGTCGGCGGCCTCCTCGCGCGGGTGCGGCGTGTCTATCATCCGGAACGCCACCCAGTCGCGGAGTGCGGGGTTCTTGTGCTCGATGTCGGTCTTCACCCGGAGCACCATCTCGCCCGAGTCGTACTCGCCGGCGACCATGTCCTCGAACTCCGCCAGCGTCGTCTCGGGGTCCTTGTCGCGGTGCGGGCACGGCTCCGCGCTGTTTTTCAGCTCCGAGAACGCCTCGCCGGAACAGGAGCAGGTGTACGCCCCGTCCTTTTCGATGAGCCGTCGGGCGTGCTCGTAGTACGTGTCGAGGCGGTCGCTCGCCTTGATGACCTCGGCGGGGTCGAAGCCCAGATACTCGACCTCCTCGACGATCTCGTCGTACACCCAGGGCAGGGGGCGTTTGGTCTCCGGGTCGGTGTCGTCGAACCGGACGATGAACTTGCCGTCGTACTCCTCGGCGTACGTGCCGATGACGGCGGGCATCCGGCCGTGACCGATGTGCCACGGACCGTTCGGGTTCGGCGCACAGCGCATCCGAATCTCGTCGTACTCGTCGACGTTCGGGAGGTCGGGGAGCACGCGGTCGTCGCCCTCGTCCTCGCGCTCGAGTTCCTCGACGAGTTCCGGGTCGAGTTCGCCGAGTAGTTCCCGCCGCTCCTCGCGGTCGAGACGGTTGATTTCGGCGACCGCCTTCCCCGCGACGCCCGGCACCTCGTCGCCGTGCTCGCGGAACTCGGGGTTCTCGCCCATCAGCGACCCCATGATTGCGCCGACCTCGGCGTCGCTTTCGTGTTTCAACGCGTTGAACAGCGCGTGCTTTTTGGCCTCCTTCTCGACTCTCTCACGCAGGTCCTCGTCCATTGGGGGAGCGTTCGGTCGGCGCGTCTAAACTGGTTGGGATTTCCGACGACGTGGACGGTCGTGGCCGACGCTCCGCGCGTTCCGTCGAAAGCGAATCGAATCGCGGGCCGGGGACGTCTCAGTCCTTGCGCTTCACGACGTCACCGAGCGTGGTGCCGCCGGTCGAACTTCCGCCGCTCCACTCCTCGTCCCCGCCGGAGCCGCCGGCGGAGAGGCTGATGTCGAGCTCCCGTTCGAGTTTCGTCTGCACGTCGTCGCTCGGCAGGACGTCGCCGCGTTCGAGCTTCCGGATGAGACTGGCCTTCTCGTTGAGCTCCTTCGCCAGGTCCTCCTGGCTCAGTCCCGTCGACTCGCGGGCGTTCCGGATGCGGTCGTCGTAGTCCTGGGCGAGTTCGTCCATGTCGTCGAACATGTCCGAACGCCGCGTCCGGGAGCTACCGCCGCCTCCCGAACTCGAACTACCGCTGGTGCTGGACGTGCTCGACGACGACGACGACGTCGAGTATTTCGTCGACGTCGACGAGGTATCCTGAGTCTGGACCTCGGTACCGAAGTCCGCGCAGTTGTCGCAGACGTCGAGTTCCGCGCCCTCGACCTTGACGGTCTTCGGCGACGACGTCTCGGCACCGCACATCTCGCACTGTACCATGTGTTACGGTTTACCGCCTCTACTGATAAATGGCACGCCGTGATGTGCCGGCCAGGGACGGTCGGTGACGAGACCGTCGAAGTCGGCGCGGGCGGGCCGCGAGCGTCTTGTCGACCGGATTTTCGATGTCGTCGAGCGCCGTCTCGACCGCTCCCGTCGTTCTCCTCCACGTCGGTTCGTCGTCACTCCCCCGGACCGGGGCTACGACCGCGCTACGCCGGGTACTCCCGAAGCTGTCGGTGTCACGCGCGGAACCTGTACCTTTTTGGCCGAGCTGTTAGTAGGACTCTAACAACAGTCCACCGATGACCGAACGCAGAATCACGACGTCGGGAGTACGGGAGGAACGGACGTGCTAGACCGTCTGTTCGAGAACGTCACGGAGCACAGTCGCGTCGTCGTCGCCAGCTTGCTGGTGCTGACCGTCCTGGTCGGTGCCGGCGCGCCGATGGTCGAGCAGTCCTCCTCGCTGGAGCAGTTCCAGAGCGACAGCGAGGCGGCGAAGAAACTCGACTACATCGAGTCGAACTTCACGACGGGCCGCGAGAACACGACGACGGTACAGGTCATCGTCCGCGGGGACGACGTCCTCTCGAAGGGAACGCTGGTGGACACGCTCGAACTCCAGCAGCGCCTGCGCGAGAACGAGACGGTCGGACCGACGCTCGCCAACGAGACGCCGACCTCGGGCATCGCAAACGTCGTCGCCACCGTCGCCATCCAGCGGGAGCAGGGCGCGAAGCTTCGCGCGCAGGCGACCGAAATTCAGCGGTGAAGCGACCGACTCAACCGGACGGCGGCGCAGTTGCGCGCCGCGCTGAACCGTACACGGACCCTGCAGAGCAGGTACGACCGGCTGAACGCCTCCTATCGACGAGAGGAGATAAACGAGTCCACCTACCAGCGGCGCGCCACGAGTCTGGAGTCGAACCTGAGCCGGGTTCGCCTGAACGCGACCGAGAACCTGACCGCGAACCAGACGGCGACGTTCACGAAGGCGTTCCGCCAGACGAGAGGACTGCAGGCGAAACTGGACCGGTTGAACGCCTCCCGAAAGCGAGGCGAGATAAACGAGTCGGCCTACCGGGAGCGGTCGGCCGAGATTCGCTCGCAGTTCCAGCAGGTGTACCGGCTCGGCACGCGCGGCGTGCTCTCGGCCGAGTACGAGGAGCTACGGCGGTCGTCAGCGGAACTGCGGGAGCAGCGGACGGCCCTGCGGGAGTCGTCGCCGACCATCGAGGAACAGAGAGCGCAACTGGAGTCGATGAACCAGTCGGCCATCGACCGGACGCTGACGTCGGTGCTGAGCGAGAACGCGACCGGGATGGCGGCGCAGTCGTTCGCGTTCATGACCACCTCCTACGAGCCGGGAAGCACGGAGGCGAACGCGACGATGCTGATAATCTTCCAGCAGCAGGAGGGGAAGGCGGCCCAGGGGATGGGGTCGACTGGTCTCGTCGAATCCCAGCAGGCCATCCAGTCCGTCGCGAAGGAGACGCTGGACCAGGAGGCGCTCGTCTTCGGGAGCGGCATCATCAGCCAGGAAATAGACCAGTCGATGACCGACAGCCTCGCCATCGTCGGCCCGCTGGCGCTCCTGTTCGTCGTCCTCACGCTGCTGGTCGCCTACCGCGACCTGCTCGACATCGTGCTCGGCGTCTTCGGCATCGCCCTGGTGCTGGTGTGGACGTTCGGCTTCATGGGCTGGGCGGGAATCACGTTTAACCAGATGTTCATCGCGGTGCCCGTCCTCCTCATCGGGCTGTCCATCGACTACGCCATCCACGTCTTCATGCGGCACAGGGAACAGCGCTCCGCGGACGGCGCGGAGGGTTCCGAGAACGTTCGTGGGTCGATGCGCGTCGCGCTCGTCGGCGTCGGCGCGGCCCTGACGTGGGTGACCGCGACGACGGTCATCGGCTTCCTCTCGAACCTCGTCAGTCCGCTGCCGCCCATCCAGGACTTCGGCGTCGTGAGTTCGTTCGGCATCGTCGCCGCGCTCGTCGTCTTCGGGGCTCTCGTCCCGGCGCTGAAGGTCGAGGTGGACGAGTTCCTGGAAAACCGCGGCTTCGACCGCAAGAAGCGCGCCTTCGGCACCGGCGGCGGCGGCGCGCTCGGTCGCGCGCTGTCGGTCGGCGCCGTGGCCGCGCGGAAGGCCCCGTAGGTCGTCATCGCGGTCACGCTGGTCGTCAGTTCGGTCGGTGCGTACGGCGCGACGCAGGTCGACACCAGCTTCTCCCAGGAGGAGTTCCTCGCGGAGGACCCGCCGGGGTGGACGAAGGACCTGCCCGACCCGTTCAGGCCCGGGAGCTACTCGGCGAAGGCGAACATGGAGTACGTCAACGAGAACTTCGTCAACCGGAACTCGCAGGCTCAGCTACTGCTCCAGGGCGACGTGACGGGACCGCGGACGCTCGAGAAGGTGAAGCGACTCCGCGAGCGGGCGGGGGAAAAGGACGTGACCGTGGTCCTCTCGAACGGTGACCCGGAGGTCACGAGTCCGCTGTCGGTGATGGAGCAAGTCGCGGCGCAGAACGAGTCGTTCAACGAGACGTTCACGGCCGCGGACACCGACGGCGACGGCGTGCCCGACAGGAACGTGGAGAAAGTGTACGACCGCCTGTACGAGGTCGCGCCCTCGCAGGCGAAGAGCGTCGTCCACCGCGAGGACGGCGAGTACCGCGCGCTCAGGATGTCCGTCTCCATAGAGGGCGGCGCGAGCAGCGCGGCGGTCAAGGCCCAGATGACCGACGTCGCGGACTCGGTCGACGGACTCGACGTGACCGCGACCGGCCAGCCCGTCGTGTTCGAAATCGTCCAGCAGCAGTTGCTGGAGACGGTCATCCAGAGCCTCGTCATCACGATGGTCTCGGTGTTCGCGTTCCTGATGCTGGTCTACCGCATCACAGAGGGGAGCGCGACGCTCGGTGCGGTGACCCTGCTCCCCGTGCTGTTCAGCGTGACGTGGATCCTCGGCACGATGTATCTCATCGACATGCCGTTCAACGTCCTGACGGGGATGATAACCAGCCTCACTGTCGGACTCGGGGTGGCTTACAGCATCCACCTCTCCGAACGGTACAACGTCGAACTCGAACGCCGCGGGTCCGCATGGGACGCGATGGAGACGGCGCTCACCGGCACCGGCGGCGCGCTGCTGGGGAGCGCGGCGACGACGGTCGGCGGGTTCGGCGTACTCGCGTTCGCCATCCTGCCCGTGCTCCAGCAGTTCGGCATCATCACCGGGCTGACCATCGTCTACGCGTTCCTCGCGAGCGTGTTCGTGCTGCCGAGTCTGCTCGTCGTCTGGACGCGCTATCTCGGCCCCGGCGCGCGGGGCACGGTGGACACGAAGACCACGGACGCGACGCCGACCCCGGGTGAGGACTGATGGACGAGAGCGACGCCATCGAAGCCCTGGAAGAACTCGGCCTCTCGAACTACGAGGCGAAGGTGTTCGTCGCGCTCCAGCGACTCGGCACCGGGACCGCCCGCGACATCCACCAGGCGACGGACGTACCGCGCTCGCAGGTGTACGGCGCGGCCGAGAGCCTCCAGGAGCAGTGACTCGTCGAGGTCCAGCAGTCGAAACCCCTCCAGTACCGTCCCGTCGGCCTGGAGGAGGCGCGGTCGCATCTCCGGAACCGGTTCGAACGCACCGAGGAGCAGGCGTTCGACTACCTCGAAACCGCCCGTCAGGAGAGCAGCGAGGACGAACAGCGCGAGGACGTCTGGACCATCCACGGCCGCGAGGGCGTCGCGAGCAGGGTCGAGCAACTCATCGACGAGGCCGAGGAGCGAATCGTCTTCGGGTCGCGCGACCCGCTGGTGACGCCGGGCATCGCCGAGGGGCTCCGTCGGCGCTTCGACGCCGGCGTCTCGGTCGTCGTCATCAGCGAGGACGAGTCCGTCCACGAGCGGTTCGACGACATCCCCGTCGTCGAACCGCCGGACGCCCCCGACGAGTCCCGCGCCGGGCGCGTGCTCTCGGTCGACGACGACACCGTCCTCATCAGCGTGCTCGACGACAGCGACCGGGAGACGGCCATCTGGAGCTCCCAGACCGGCTTCGCGTCCGTCCTCGGCCAGTTCATCGATGCCCGTCTCGACGACGCCGAGCGCTGACGGTCGCCGCGGGCCCGTTTCGGGGCCGCCGACTTCGTCTGCCGCCCGCCGTCGTTGCCGGAGGCGTGGCCGACCGAGCGGCCCGCGTGACGCCGACGGTCCGACCGTCTGCCTCCGCGGCCTCCCACTCCGAGGGAACGGACACTACTTTTAACCCCTGACTCGACGACCATCCGAACGATGGGTGACCGCGTACTCTCCGATATGTTCGCGCCGTCGCGCGTCGCCGTCGTCGGGGCCACCGAGAGCGAGGGCTCCATCGGTCGCGCCATCGTCGAGAATCTGCGCGACGACTTCGACGGCGAGACGGTGCCCGTGAACCCGAACTACGACGAGGTGTTCGGCCTCCAAAGCTATCCCGACCTCGCGTCCGCGCCGGACGTGGACCTCGCGGTGGTGGTCGTCCCGCCCGGCGCAGTCGTGGACGTGGTCCGCGACGCGGGCGAGGCCGGGGTGCCGAACGTGGTCGTCATCACCGCCGGGTTCGGCGAGACGGGCAGCGAGGGCGCAGCGCGCGAACGCGAGTTGCAGTCGGTCGCCGACGAGTACGACATCAACCTCGTCGGCCCCAACAGCCTCGGCGTGATGAGCACGCCGGTCGGCCTGAACGCCACCTTCGGCCCGGAGAACGCACTTCAGGGGTCGATGTCGTTCATGAGCCAGTCCGGCGCGTTCATCACGGCGGTGCTCGACTGGGCGAACGACCAGGGTATCGGCTTCCGGGACGTGGTGTCGCTCGGCAACGAGGCCGTCCTCGACGAGACGGACTTCGTCCGGGCGTGGGGCGACGACCCGGACACGAACGTCGTCCTCGGCTACCTGGAGGGCATCGACGACGGTCAGTCGTTCGTCGACGCCGCCCGCGAGGTGACCGACGACACCCCCATCGTGCTGGTGAAGTCGGGGCGAACCGACGCTGGCGCGCAGGCCGCCTCCTCCCACACGGGGTCGCTGGCGGGCAGCGACCGGGCGTACCAGGCCGGTCTCGAACAGGCGGGCGTCCTCCGGGTCGAGACGGTCCAGGAGCTGTTCGACTACGCCCAGATCCTCGCCGGCCAGCCCCTCCCCGAACGCGACGACCTCGCCATCGTGACGAACGCCGGCGGTCCGGGCGTGATGACGACCGACGCCGTCGGCGACTCCGACCTCTCGATGGCGTCGTTCTCGGAGGAGACGCTCTCCGAACTCTCCGAGACGATGCCGGAGGAGGCGAACATCTACAACCCCATCGACACCATCGGCGACGCCGGCGTCGAGCGGTTCCGCACGGCACTCGACCTCGCGCTCGCCGACGACAACGTCGGGGCGGCGGTCGTCCTCTCGGCACCCACGGCGGTCATCGACTTCCGCGACCTCGCCGAGGAGGTCGCCGACCTGCAGGAGGAGCACGGCAAGCCGGTCGCCGCGGTGCTGATGGGCGGCGAACGAACCGAGCGTGCGGCGGAGGTGCTCGGCGAAGTGGGCATCCCGAACTACTTCGACCCGGCGCGCGCGGTCCGGAGCCTCGACGCGCTGGCGACCTACCGCGACATCAGCGAGCGCACGTACGAGGCCCCGACCGAGTTCGACGTGGACCGCGAGCAGGCGGAGGCCGTGCTGGCCCGCGCGAAGGAACGCGGCGACAACCGCCTCGGCGTCGAAGCGATGGACCTGCTCTCGGCCTACGGCATCTCGACGCCGGAGAGCGACATCGTCGATAAGCCCGAGGACGCCGTCAGCGTCGCCCAGGACATCGAGGGTGAGGTGGTTATGAAGATCGTCAGTCCGGACATCCTGCACAAGTCCGACATCGGCGGCGTGAAGGTCGGCGTGGGGAACGAGGACGTGTACGACGCCTACGAGGACCTCGTGACGCGGGCGCGCAACTACCAGCCCGACGCGACTATCCTCGGCGTGCAGGTCCAGGAGACGGTCGACCTGGACGCCGGGACCGAGACCATCGTGGGGATGAACCGCGACCCGCAGTTCGGCCCCCTGCTCCTGTTCGGCCTCGGCGGCATCTTCGTCGAGATAATCGAGGACACCACCTTCCGGGTCGCTCCCGTCAGCGAGCGGGAGGCCCGCGAGATGACCGAGGAGATAGACGCCGCGCCGCTGCTGCGGGGCGCTCGCGGCCGCGAACCGGCCGACGTCGACGACGTCGTCGAGAGCATCCAGCGCCTCTCGCAACTCGTCACCGACTTCCCGGCTATCCTGGAACTGGACATCAACCCCCTGGTCGCCACGCCGGACGGCGTGCAGGCCATCGACGTGCGACTGACCGTGGACACCGACAAACTATGACGAAAACCATACTCGTCACCGCAACGGAAGAGAGCACCGGCAAGACGGCCGTCGCACTCGCGCTCGCTCGCCTGGCGAAAGAGCGCGGGCTGTCGGTCGGCTACATGAAACCGAAGGGTACCCGCCTCCAGAGCAACGTCGGCAAGACCCTGGACGAGGACCCGATGCTGGCCCGCGAGCTACTCGACCTGGACGCGGAGATGCACGAACTCGAACCCGTGGTCTACTCGCCGACGTTCATCGAGAGCGCGATTCGCGGGCGCGAGGACCCGGACGAACTCCGCGAGCAGGTCCGCGAGAGCTTCGAATCGCTCGCGGCGGACAAGGACTTGATGGTCGTCGAGGGCGGCGGAGAACTGACCACCGGCGGCATCGTCGACCTCACCGACCCCGAGGTCGCCGACCTGTTCGACGCCGAGGTCCTACTCATCTCGAAGTACGGGCAGGCCGGCGACGTCGACGACTTGCTGGCCGCCGCGAACGACGTGGGGGACCGCCTCGCGGGCGTGCTCTTCAACGCCGTCGAGAACGCGAACTTCGACCCGCTCGAAACCGACGTGGTGCCGTTCCTCGAGGGCCGCGGTGTCCCCGTCATCGGGGTCGTGCCGCGCGAACGCGACCTCGCGGGGGTCACGGTCGAGGACATCGCCGCGGAACTGAACGCCGACGTGCTGACGAACGCGGACACCGACGCGTTCGTCGAGCGGTTCCTCGTCGGTGCGATGAGCGGCGACTCGGCGCTACGCCACCTCCGCCGGACGAAGGACGCCGCGCTCATCACGGGCGGCGACCGCCCCGACCTCCAGACGGTCGCGCTGGAGGCGCCGGGCGTGAAGTGTCTCATCCTGACGGGCGGGTTCCGGCCGCCGGGCGCGGTCGTCGGGAAGGCCGAGGAGAAGGGTGTTCCCGTCCTGCTCGTCCAGACCGACACGCTGACCGCCGTCGAGCGCGCCGAGGACGTGGTGCGGAGCGGACGCACTCGCAACGCCGAGACGGTCGAGCGCATGCGGGAACTCCTCCACGACCACGCCGACGTGGATTCGCTCCTCGGCGACGCGGCAGCGACCGACGGAAGCGAAGAGAGCGAGGAGTGACGAGCGACGGCGCGGCCACGGTTCGGTCGCGGCCGCATCGTCGGAGAAGCGGCGAGAGCGAGCGCCGGCCCGGTCGTCAGGCGCGGTGGTCGGACTCCGACGCGACCCGTCGATTCTCGTCGCAGACGGTGTTCTTCAGGAGCGTCTTCGTCCCGCGTCGCAACCGGTTCGACGCGGCGTTCGCCGAGATGTCGAGGTGGTCGCCGAGTTCCTCGAGCGAGGCGTCGCGCGGTATCTCGAAGTAGCCGGCCTCGAACGCAGTTCGGAGCGCCGCCCGCTGTTCATCCGTCAGTCCGAACTCGCCCCCGTCGCCGGTCGACTGCTGTCCGTACACCCGGTGCAGTTCGATGTCGATGTCGTGGTTCCGGCAGTAGTCGTGGAAGCGTTCTAGCGACGGGCGGTCCGGAAACGACGTCTTGAACTCCCAGCCCTCGTGCGTGGCCGCGACCTCGTGGTTGACGCCGCCGACCTCGACCAGCATCGGATAGACGCTGCTCTCCAGTCCCTCGCCCGAGAGTTCGACCTGGTAGAGTCGCCGGTCGTCGATCGTCGTGACCCGGTTCGGTTCGGTGACGGTCGGGTCCTCGCTCAGTGCGCTCTCGAACGCGTCGAGGTCGCCACCCTCCGCCCAGAAGAGGATGCGAACGCGGTCGTCGTCGACTGCGTTCGATCGTTCGTGTAGGACCGTCGTCTCCCGATTGGAACGCAGCGTCTGCCGGAGAATCGGATGGTCGAGGGTGAACTCTGTAATCAACATGCCCCGTGGTCTTGCGGTAGTTTACGGCCACAATATTTAAGAAAATCGGATTCCGCAATCGTGCGAGAGCGGTCCGTTCACTCCGGCGACTCGTCGCCGCTGCCGTCCTTCGCCTCCTCTATCTCCATGGTCGTCCACTCGCCGTCGTCGGTCCTCACCTGGACATGACCGTCGGGGACGTCGGCCTCGACGGATTCGACGTGTTCGGCCAGCACGTGTTCCTCGTACTGTCGCCACGCGGCACGTTCGGACGGCGCTATGGCGACCCACCCGCAGTTCTCCTGCTCGCAGCGTACCATCGACGGTGGGGAGACGCTCCCGGTGGTAAAGCGTATCGAACTCGTTCGCCGAGACGCGCCGGTCGTGCGCGAACGAAAAGCGTCCCGCTGGCCTGCGAGCCCCGCGTTCGACGGGGACGACGCCCACCCCCGTAATCGATTTTAGGTTCGAACCGCCAACCACCGCACATGCCGGAGTTCGAGACCTACGAGTGCACCGAGTGTGGTACCGAGTTCAAGGCGGTTCCGGGCGCGAACGCCGCCGAGAACGAGACGTGTAGCCCGCGGTGTACCGGCGGGACGTAGACGGATTTCGACGCGGCGGCGTGACGCTCGCCGCACGGTGTTCCGAAGAAGTCGTTTTTTCGGGGGAGGCGTCGGTCGCTACTCGCCGGGGCTGTAGTTCGGCGCTTCGTCCGTAATCATCACGTCGTGAGGATGGCCTTCGGTCTGGCCGGCAGAGGAGACGCGGACGAACTCCGAGCGCTCCTTGAACGCCGGGATGGTCTCCGCACCGACGTAGCCCATGCCGGACTGCATCCCGCCGACGAGCTGGTGGAGTTCGCTCTCCAGGGTCCCGGTGTACGGCTTGGCGGCCTCGACGCCCTCGGGGACGTACTCCTCGTCGTCCTCGGGTTCGTCCTTGAGATAGCGGTCGCCGTCGCCGGTCGTCATCGCGCCGACGCTGCCCATGCCGCGGTACTGCTTGTACTTCTTGCCGTCGATGGTGATGACCCGGCCGGGGGCCTCGTCGGTGCCGGCGAAGTACGAGCCGAGCATGACGGCGTCCGCGCCCGCGGCGATGGCCTTGATGGCGTCGCCGGAGTACCGGATGCCGCCGTCCGCGATGACGGGGACGTCGTGCTGGTTCGCCACGTCCGCGACCTGTGCGATGGCGGTTATCTGGGGCATGCCGGCACCGGAGACGACCCGGGTCGTACAGATGCTACCCGGGCCGATGCCGACCTTGAGACCGTCGGCGAAGTCGACGATGTCCTCCGCGGCCTCTCGCGTGCCGATGTTGCCGACGACGACGTCGGCCTCGACGGCCTCGCCGATGTCGCGTGCGCCGTCGATGACGTTCCGGTTGTGCGCGTGCGCGCAGTCGATGAACAGCACGTCCGCGCCCGCCTCGTCGGCCGCCGTCGCTCGGTCGGTCTCGAACGGACCGACGGCGACGCCGACGCGCAGGCGACCCTCTTCGTCGCGGGCCGCGTCGGTGTACTCGCGGCGCTGGAGGACGACCTGCATCGTGACGAGACCGGTGAGGCGGTTCTCGTCGTCGACGACGGGCACGCGCTCGATCTTGTGCTCGTACATCAACTCGAGCGCCTCGCGCGCGGTCACGTCCTCGGTGGCGGTGATGACCTCGTCGGTCATCGCCTCGCGGACCTCGTCGCTCTCGCCGACCTCCAGGTACGGACGGATGTCGGTGCCGGAGATGATGCCGAGCACGCGGCCGTCGTCACCGACGACGGGCGCGCCGCTGACGCCCTCGCGCTCCATCATCGCGTCGACCTCTCGCACCGTCTGGTCGGGGTTCGCGGTGACCACGTCGCGGATGATGAGTTCGTCCGCGCGCTTGACCTCCTCTATCTCCTCGACCATCTCGTCGACGTCCATGTTCCGGTGGAGGACGCCGAGGCCGCCCTGGCGGGCCATCTCGGTCGCCATCCTGCTCTCAGTGACGGTGTCCATCGCCGCCGAGAGGACCGGGACCTCCAGTTCGACGGACTTCGAGACGCGCGTACTCACGTCGGCGTCGTCCGGTTCGACGTGACTCTCCTTCGGACGGAGGAGCACGTCGTCGAACGTGAGCGCCTCCGGTACGCGGAGTTTCTCGGAGAACGGACCACCGTGATGAGAATCGTTCGCCATGTAAATCGAACGTGGCCCCACGTGAAAAACGTTGCGAGATTGTGGCTTCATCCTCCCTCGGCGAGTGCTCGATGTACACGAGCGTGCGTACAGCCCGGCCAGTGCGGTCGCTTCGTCGGCCCGCCTCGTCGACCGCCACCCGTCGGCGACGGGGCCGAACCGGGTGTGCGCACCGGCGACGATGCACCGACCCGACGATAGTTCATTGACAACCATTCACATTGACGACTCGCCAGCGGTCCGCAGAATCCGTCGACGATTCGTAACCGGATTACGGGTCAGTCTTTCACTTTCGCGCTCAATGAGGCCGTTTCACACGCAACGCTTAAGACCAAAACGACGGTATCATTTGATATGGACTCTACCAGTCCCCTCGCGGAGCGCACTGCTGGTCCGAAGAACGCCGCCTCCAGCAACCCGACCATTTTCCTTCCGACGATGCTCCCGACACTGGTAGAGAAACTCGCGGTCCGATTCGGATTTCGGTTCGGACGCCACGGCTCGTCGTACCGCGAGAGCTATCGCCGTTCGCCCGACGGTCAGGGCCATCCCAGATAGTGAATGAGTAGTTCACGCCACCCGGTCGCCTATCGCCTCGAGAGGCAGGTAGGCGGCAAGACGAAGCTGCTGGCGACGGTGATGGGACTGCCCCTGGTGGACGGTATCTTCCCGGCGATGGTGCTCGCCGGGGCGCTCGACACCTGGGCGGGCATCGTCCAGGTCGGCCTGCTGGTGTTCGGCGGCAGCGCCACCGTCGCCGTCATCCTCGCCGAGATGGACGGGACGCCCCGCCAACAGGCGGCGAGCGTCCTGCTCGTCGGCACCGGCATCATCGCCATCGCCGCCCTGGAGGCGGCGTTCGCGCCGACCATCGAGAGCGTCCTGAACATGCACGTGTTCGAGCGGTTCGCAGCGCTCGTCATCGCCGCCATCGCCGCCAAGACGGCGAGCGCGCGCATCGGGGAGTATCTCCCCAGCCCCGGCATCATCATCGGTCTCGGCATGCTCGCCAGCCTCCGGCCGGCCGGATTCGAACTCGTCACCGACCCCAACATGACGCGAGTCATCCACGCCGTCGCCGCCGCTGGGAGCGGGGTCGCGTTCGCGCTCGTGGTCGCGCTGCTCGCGCCGCGCCTGCGCGAGGTCGTCGACATCGACCGCTTCCGGTTCGGGAGCGCCGTCGCGCTGGGCGTCCTCCCGCTGTCGATACTCCACGTGGTCGACAGCGACGCGCCGCTGGCGCTGGCCGTCCTCGCCGTCGCCGTGCTGCTGGCTCTCGACCCCGGCGAACACGGCGAGGTCGTCGAGTCGTCGGACGACGACCCCGGAGCGACGCCCGCGGAAGCGGCCGCCGCCGACGCGAAGACGGTGACGGACGGCAGCGGCCGCTCCGACGGCGCACGGCTCGAAGCGGGCGTGCTCGCGGACGTCTCCGACGGGCCGGGCGAGGGCCAGACCCCCGTGACGGCGGGCCACATCGCCGAGGCGTCGCGGGACGTCGACCTCCTGTCGGACGATGACGGCGACGACGACACGGGGAAGGCCGACTACGGCTACCCCACCGAGTCCGACGGCGAGCGCAAACCCTGGCTGTAACGCTTTTCCACCCCCGGCCCCGAACACGAGTATGGCCGACAACCGCGTCGTGCAGGGACGGATGGTGACGCCAGCGAAGCTGGCCGAGATTATCGAGGGCGAGTCCGTGATGGACGCCGAGGACATCGAGGAGGCCGACCGGCAGTGCCCCGACTGCGGCAGCGACGTGCTCGAAGTCGGATACATGCCGAGCGTGACGGCGTTCGTCACGGGCTACAAGTGCCAGGAGTGCGACTGGAAGGCCCGCGAGGAGTAGGAAATCGAAACCCCTTTAGGCGATTTCGCCCAATTCACTGGCGAGGGGTCGTGGCCAAGCCCGGCATGGCGACTGACTCCAGAGGCACGCGCCCGGGACGAGACTCCAGCTGATATACCGAGCGGGCGACTGATCATCGCTCGCGTTGACGACCCTCTGGAGTTCCGAGGCGCACCGGAGATATCAGTCGATCGGGGGTTCAAATCCCTCCGACCCCACTACCTCATCGAACGAAACCAAACCCACCGACAGCGCAGGGTTTCTATTAACTACGTCGGGGGTGTCCGGCGGTCGAAGGTGTTCGAGCGTATCGGTGTGCTTGGCGACGAGTAGCCACAGGAGTTCATCGACGTCGTCCACGTCCGGGTTGTTCTCCGCCGTATGTTCCAGGTGTCCTCCCACTGGAACCGAGTTCGTATATAAAGGTAGTCGCGTTTCGACCTGCTCAATCGTTCAGGTCCTAAGAGACACGCTCGAAATCAGTCCGTTCTGCACACGTCCTGGTCGAGGGGCGTGTGCAATTTTGGAGATTCATTTCTCGCGTTCTGCAACCCCGTGGGGTCACGTCAAAACTGGATTCTTCACGTCTTGATGCTACTCGTTAGGAACGTCGACAGCGACAAAGAGTTTCGAGGCGGCATCGTTTGGGCTATCCTAGCTGTTCAGCACCCTCGGGTAAATTATCGGGGTTGTGGTACCACATGTATCGATTTCCGACGAGAACGCCGACAGCGGCGATACAGACCATCCCCCAAACCGGAATGGCGTACATAATTCCCATCGTGAGCGAGAGGTATCCCCAAATTAGTGTAAGCGGGAATAGGAGGTAGAGGAATTGGTGAATCGCCCAGTCGGCGAATGCAACGGCCAAGTAGACGTGGATACGATTTCGGTAGTTCCAATTTGACCCATTTGACTGGTCTTTGACGACGCCGAATGCGGCTGTGAGCGCCAGCATCGCGTAGGCTGCTGGATAGACGAATGTAACGAAGTAGGCGACCGGGAGAAAAATTGTACCCGAGACTATACTAATTATTGAATAGAGCACATTTGGTGCGACAATGCTCGTCGCAATCGCACCGTAGCCTCCGAACAAACATACGAGGGCCAGCGGTCGTCCAAGGGGCGCTACTCGACTATGGACCTCAAGCGCCGTACCAGTCAGACCGCTGGCCCGCACAGATTTACACCTCTGCAGTGCGGGCGAGACGTACGAGTTTTAGGGCAGCAGTCAACTGAAGTACTGCTTGTTCTCGCATACTTGTGTCAAGTGAATCATTAGAGGTATTATTAGTTTTATTTCTGTTCTCCGTCTTCTTAGACTCCGAGCCCTGATCGCAATTCCGAGAGAGACTGTCCCGAAGCGTGGTAATCTGGTAGAGTCCGACCGTCATCATCGTCGCCAATCCGAGGCTTTGAGTACCTTTGTCATTGCCCCGTCAACCAAGTATCATGTACTCGCCATAAATATTTGTATACCGATAGCTTCGCTTCGGGAGCGAGGCAGCTCTAGCTTTAGAAACGAATACGCGCGTACGCCCGGCCGGACTCATGACCGGTCCGGTCGGCGGCACGACTACGGAGACGTTCACCCTCTCGACGGGAGAGACGGTCGACCTCCCGCTGTCGACCGACGCGGCGATGACGGGGGCCGCGTTCGGGGCCGACTACGGGGGTGTGCGAGAGCTGCTGCCTGAGGGGCTCGTTCCGATCCGGACGGCACCGGGGCGAGCCGCGGTGACGTTCCTCTGCGTCGAGTACCGTCGAATCGGAGCGGGGAAGATAGCGCCGTACGACGAGTTCGGGGTCCTCCTCCCGGCCGTCCGGGGCTCGACCGGGACCGTGCCGCTCGCGTCGGCTCTCCGGGGCGGCGCGGGCGGCTACGTGTGGTACCTCCCCGTGACGACCGAACCGGGGCGGGCGCTCGGCGTCGACGTCTGGGGGTATCCGAAGGCGGTCGGCGACGTCACCTTCGACGACGACGGCAGCCGACGGCGGATAACGGTCACCGTCGACGGGAAGCGCCTCCTCACCGTCGAGATCGACCGACCGCCGACGTTCGGTGCGCGGCTCTCCGCGTCCAGTTTCACGGTGAAGGACGGGACGCTTCTCCGTGAACCGCTGGAGTTCGTCGGCGACGTCGGCGGGTGGCCCTTCAGTCGCCGCGCGTCGTACGCGCTCGGCGACCATCCGCGGGCCGAGCGCCTGCGGCAACTCGACCTCGGGTCGCGGGCGCTCCTCCGGTTCGCCGCCGACGGGGAGTTCACGATTCAGCCGGGACGGCCCATCGACAAGTCGTGAGGCGAGCGGTCGCGACTGGCCGTCAGCCTGACCTGTCGACCGTCTCAGGGAAGGCCGATTCGGTAATCTGTCTTAGGGAAATATAATTCAGCTAATATATATGGAGGCGGGGAGCGAACTGACGACCGATGAGAGGAGTGACCACTGACGAACGCCGTCCGACCGGGACGACCCTCGCGCTCGCGGTCGTCTTTCCGCTCGTCAGCTTCGTCTGGACGACGGAGACCGAGAGGGAAACGAATCGATGACCAGGGGAGAACTGCTCCTGCTCCTGGGCGCGTGGGTGGCGATCTTCGGCCTCTTCGTCGTGATTCCGTGGGTCGTAATCGCGCTGACGACCCGCGTCCTCGAAGCGACGGAACAGCGGCCGACGACGCGTCGCGCCCGGACCGGGCCGGAGACGCCAGCCTTGGAGGGAGACCCCGAGACGAGGGACATCGACCGGGTCGGTCGGGAAGACGCCGACGCGTTACGTAGAGACCACGAGCGTCCTCGTTTCCGGTGACTCACCCGCGAGTGCGGCACGGAATCTCGCCGACAGGCACGTAATGTGGTCAATGATACCAGCACCCATGACACCTCCGTCCCAGGCGGACTCGCCGCTCGAAACGGTGGCGAATCCGGTCGCTCCGACTATGGCCGACGCGTTCGCGCTCCTGAGCAACGAGACGCGGCTGGCGATTCTGCTGTCGCTCTGGGAGGCGAGTGCACCGTACAACGAGGGGTCCGCTCTGTCGTTTGCCGAACTCCGCAAACGCGTCGGCATGCAGGACGGCTCGCAGTTCACCTACCATCTCGACAAACTCGTCGGGACCTTCGTCCGTCGCACGGACGACGGCTACAGGCTACGCGGCACCGGTCGCGCCATCGTCTGGGCGGTCATCGAGGGGGTGGGCGTCGAGAGCCCTCAGTTCGAGGCCAGCGAACTCGACGAGCCGTGTCCGTATTGTGGCGGCTCGACGGTGCTCAGATACGAGGACGCACACCTGCTCGTGACCTGCACCGAGTGCGAGGGCCGGTTCTCCATCGAGGGGTTTCCTCCGGGAATAGTCCTCCTCCAGACGTTCTCGCCGGCGGGACTGACGGGGCGGACTCCCGAGGAGATACTCGAGGCGGCTACCGTCCAGCGACACCACCGGCACGCGATGCTGTTCGAGGGCGTCTGTCCGAGGTGTGCCGGGTCGGTCGCGTCGACGCTGTTCTGGTGTGGGGTACACGACCCGGCGACCGGGGCGGTGTGTCGGGCTTGCGGTAGACGCGACCGGTTCCTGGTCAGATTCACCTGCGCCGTCTGCGAGGATGGTGCGCAACTGCCGCTGTCGAGAGCGGTCGTACTGCATCCCGTCACGAAGGCTTTCTATTACGACTGCGTCACCGACGAGGAGTTTCGCGTCGCCGACTTCGACGGCGTACCCTCCATCTGGGAGGCGGTTCGCGGCCACAGACCGGAACTCGCTTCCGAAGACCCGGTCCGGATTAGCGTCACGGTCTCCTGTGACGGCGACGAGTTGCACCTGACCGTTGACGAGTCGGCGACCGTCGTCGGTGTGAGCACCTGAAATGCTCGACCGCCGTATCCGGCCCTCGTCGAGCGTTCCGGGTCAGAGCGGAAGCGGGGATGCCGAAGCAAGAGAGTCAAAGAGACGCTTGCTGTAGTTCTACTGAACAAGTAGCGAGGGTATTCAGCGCGGATCCGCATCTAATCCGTTTAGAGAAACTGGATCAAAATCTCTAGCGTATAACGGCCTGGCAGCCCGCTTGTACTCCCGAATTACATCCAAAGTCCATGATCGGAAGGTCGCACTCGGGCTGACAGTCATTGTCGTCTGTGAACTCCGAATCGACGTGCAAAATCACGGGCCGGAAGGGATTTGAACCCCTGACCGTCTGATTAAGAGTCAGACGCTCTGCCGGACTGAGCTACCGGCCCAGCGCATTCTGACAAAATCGGGATGGACGTAAATACGTTTCCTTTCGGAACGCCGAGGTCGCTTCCGTCGCCCGAAAACGGCCGAACTCGACCGCCGCGGAGTCACGGTCCGGGCCGCGTCGATGCCGCCCTCGTCCGAACGTCGGGACGGGGGTCGACTCGGTCGCTCCGGTCCGGCGGCGTGAGGCATTCGACGCCCGCGTTCGGTTCCGACCATGCTCCGGGAACATTAAGTGGTGGCCGGGAAAACGGCTCACGTAATGAGTGCCGGGATCACTATCTCCTCGATGTCCACGTACGCTATCCTGGGGTGCGGGAGCGTCGGGTTCGCCGTCGCCGAGGAACTCGTGGAACAGGGCAAGGAGGTTCTCATCGTCGACCGGGACTCCGATCGCGTGGAGGCGCTCCGGGACCAGGACCTGAACGCCCGGTCGGCCGACATCCGTAACGAGGACGTCGCGGAGATGGTCGCGGACCGCGACGTCGTCCTCATCCTCTCGTCCGACGTGGAGGCGAACAAGGAGGCAGTGGAGAACATCCGCGGGCGCGACGACGAGCGTTTCATCGTCGTGCGCGCGAGCGACCCCGTCTCCGCGGACGAGTTGACGCAACTCGGGGCGGACGTCGTCATCAACCCCTCGACGGTCATCGCCAACTCCGCGCTCCGGTCGCTGGAGGCCGGCGAACTGGAGTACAAGGCACGCAAGCTCTCGACCGTCATCGAGGAGACCGACGACCGCCTCGCCATCGTCACGCACGACAACCCCGACCCCGACTCTATCGCGAGCGCTGCCGCGCTCCAGGCGATCGCCGACAGCCTCGGCGTCGAAGCGGACATCCTCTATCTCGGCGAGATCGGGCACCAGGAGAACCGCGCGTTCGTCAACCTGCTCGGCATCGAGTTGCTCGCCCGCGACGAGATGGACATGGACGAGTACGACACGTTCGCGCTCATCGACTACGTGAAAGCGAGCAATACGGAACTCGCCCATCCCGTCGACATCCTCATCGACCACTACGAACCGGACGAGGAGTACGAGGTCGCGTTCTCGGACGTCCGACCGAACGTCAGTTCGACCTCGACCATCATGACGAAGTACGTCCAGGAGTTCGACATCAGCCTCAGCGAGGAGGTCGCGACGGCGCTCCTCTACGGCATCCGGGCCGAGACCCTGGACTTCAAGCGCGACACCACCCCGGCCGACCTCACCGCGGCCGCGTACCTCTACCCCTTCGCCAACCACGACACCCTCGAACAGGTCGAGTCGCCCTCGATGTCGCCGGAGACGCTCGACGTGCTCGCGGAGGCCATCACCAACCGCGAGGTGCAGGGGAGCCACCTCGTCAGCAACGCCGGCTTCATCCGCGACCGGGACGCCCTCACGCAGGCCGCCTCTCACCTCCTCAACCTCGAAGGCATCACCACCACCGCCGTCTTCGGCATCGCCGACGACACCATCTACCTCGCGGCGCGGTCGAAGGACATCCGGATGAACATCGGCAACGTCCTCCAGGACGCATTCGGCGACATCGGCGAGGCCGCGGGCCACTCGACGCAGGCCAGCACGGAGATTCCTCTCGGCATCTTCACCGGCATCGAGACGAGCGACGACAACCGCGACACGCTGCTGTCGCTGACCGAGGAAGCCGTCAAGAAGAAACTGTTCGACGCGATGGGCGTCGACGGCGAGACGAACGGCAGCTAGACGGTCACTTCGTCGTCGCTCACTTCTTCCTCGGGCTCTTTCATCCGTTCGACGACGTCGTTGACGAGGATGACGTCACCGACCGCGCGCACCCAGCGGTACGGGAGGATGACGCCCTGGCTGGGGTTGATGCGGTTCGAGAACAGCTCGTCGTTGAGACGACCGAGCGCGAGACCCGTCACCGTCGTCGCGTCGAGGTTCAGTCGCACGTCGTCGACTTCGCCGACGAAGACGCCGTTGTTAGAGTACACCTCGCGACCGACGAGCGTCGTAATCTCCTCGGGGGATTCGTCCATATGAGGTCCGATTGTGTGGCTGGACCTTAATTCTTGGTAGACCGCCTGCGGACGGCCCGGGCTCCGCGTTCTGTTCACCGCCACTCCTCGACCAGCAGGCCGTAGCGCACCACGTCCTGCCAGTCGCCGTCGACGAACGCCTCCTTCCGGGCCACGCCCTCCTCCTGGAACCCGACCGACTCCAGCACGCGCCGGGAGGCGACGTTGTCGGCGAACGCCGAGGCAGTCACGCGGTGGAGACCGAGGTCGTCGAACGCGTGGGCGACGAGACGGTCGGCGGCTGCCGTCGCGTAGCCGTTGCCCCACTCGTCGGGCGCGATCCAGTAGGCGAGTTCGCCGAGACGCTGCGTGTGTGCGTTCGGGTCCTCGCGGACGAGGTAGACGAGGCCGACGGGGTCGTCGTCGCAGACGAGCAGCGCGAGCGAGTCACCGTCCCTGCCCATCGTCCCGCCGAGTCTGCGCCGTGCCCACTCGTCGTCCGCGGGTTCGTGGACGCTCCGGGTCGCCCGAACGCGGGGGTCGTCGTGGTTCTCCCGCAGGAACGGAACGTCCTCTTCGGTCGCCGCCCGCAGGGTCACGCCGTCGCCGTCGAGGAAGACCGGACCAGGCATGCGCCGGGGTACTCGCGCGAGCACCGTAAAGGTCACTGAAGCGACAGTAGTCCGGGCGGTTCGCCGTCGCGTTACACCCACTCCCCTTCGACGTACTCGCTCACCGTCTCGCCGGCGTCGGGAATCGAGACGCGCGCGGCGCTCGCGGTGTCCGTCGAAGCGCTGGTTGCAGTCGAACCGGTCGTCGCGGTCGTCGTCGTGGTCGACGTGGTCGACGTGGTCGTTGCAGTCGTCGTGGTCGTGGTAGACGACTCGGTCGTCGCGGTCGTCGTTCCGTCCGAATCGTCGCGCGTTCGCTCGACGATGGTACCGTTGTTGCCGACCGCGACGTCGACGCCGTCGCTCCCGTGCGAGACGCCCCGGAACTTCGTGTCGGAGCCGGTACGGTAGCGACGCCACTGGCCCGTCGACCGGCGTTCGTAGACCTTCCCACCGGCTCCGGCCGCGAGACCCGCGTCTCCGTCGCGGTCGATGGAGCGGATTGCCTGCCGTCCGTGGTCGACGACGTGCGGCGTCCATCGGAACCCGTCGTATCGGTAGATGATTCCCGCCCCGGCCGCGACGTTCGCGTCCCTCGGTCCGACGCTGGCGACGTCGAAGAAGCTCTCGCCGGAGAACCCGATACCGATCTGTTCCCACTCGATACCGCCCGTCGTCGACTTCGAGACGAGCTGGCTGGTGCTACAGACGTGACCGCCCCAGCGGGAGTAGAACTCGATACCGGGAATCGTGGAACCGCCGCCCGGCTTGAGCACGTCAGCGTACCGGAGCACGCCACTGTCCTTGCGAACCCCTATCAGCAGTTCACCGGACTCGTTGACGAAGTAGAGCCGCTCGTTCTCCCCGGCGCGTCCCCTGACGGCCACGTCCTCCCACGTGCTCGTCTTGTCTTTCGGTGCGGAGTAGTTCGTCAGCGTCTCGGTCGTCACGTCGTACTCGCCGATGACGCCGCTCCCGCCGACGAACCAGATCCGCTCGCCGTCGTCGGTCACGTCGACGCCCGTCAGCGGTCGACTGCGCGCCTGCGGCCCGTACTCGACGACCTTCTGCCAGCCGTTCTCGCGGCGCGCGACCACGTCGCCGCCGTCGCCGACGGCGAACGGTCCGTCGGCGGTGTCGACGACGTCGTTGAGCGTCTTGGTCGTCGGCGATTCGACGGCGTTCCAGTCGGTCGACGATTCGGTCGGTGTGCTCGTCCCCGTGCTCATCACGCCGAGCGTGGCCGCGGCGGTTGCGCTCGTGGCGAGGAGGAAGTCGCGTCGTGTTCGTCCGTTCATGGACTTCGACAGTAAATTTCACTCGCTGGTTGATGAGCCCATAACATATCCTTGATATACAGTATATAAAATCAAAATTTGTGATGGTCTTGGGCGCTCGTTCCGACGCGGTCGCCGAAACGGTTCGACGGTCCGCCGCAGAGTCCTAACGACGGCCGGGAAGACGCTTCGGTCGGTGACGGATTGCTAACCTATTTCTCCCTTCCCCGTCTCACCTCGGGGCATGCCAACGTATCGACCGGTCCCGGATGCGGACCGCGAGACGTACCAGCGGATGCTCGACTACGCGTTCCAGCCGGAGGCGGGGCCACAGACCTACGAGTCGGACGACGACTTCTCGGTCGACCTCGCCGACCGCCGGGGACTGTACGACGGTGACGACCTGTGCTGTGTCTGCGCCCACCACTGGCTCACCGCACGCGTGCGCGGCGCGTGGCGCGACGTCGCCGGACTGTCGGCGGTCGCGTCGCCGCCCGAGAATCGACGCCGGGGACTGGTAAGCAGGCTGCTCCGCGAGTCGCTCGCAGAGTACCGGGACCGCGACGTCGACTTCTCGGCGCTCTGGCCGTTCGATTACGGCTTCTACCGGCGGTACGGTTGGGCGACGATCACCCGGTACACGCGGTACGAGACGACGCCGGAGGCGCTGGCGCTCGACACCGACCGCGCGGGCGAGTTCCGCCGACTGGACCCCGACGACTGGGAGTCGCTCGCCGGCGTCCTGCGCGCACACGGCGAGAGCCACGCGCTGGCCGTCGACCGCACCGAGGACTGGTGGCGCGAGCGGACCTTCGACACCCGGAGCGACGGGGACCCCTACGCCTACGGCTGGTTCCGGGACGGGGAGCTACGGGGCTACCTCGTCTACACCGTCGACGACGGCGACGACGGCAAGCGCCTGGACGTGAGCGACTTAGCCTTCGCGGACGACGAGGCGTACCGCCACCTGCTGCGCTTCCTCCACTACCACGACTCGCAGGTCGAGTCGGTGCGCTTCTACGAACCCGCGAACGCCGACCTGCTCGACGTCGTCGACGACCCCCGCGCGGTCGACTGCGAGATTCGGACGGGTCCGATGTTCCGTCTCGTGGACGTTCCCCGGGCGCTCTCCCGCGTCGCCGACCCTGACGGACGGGACGCCGAGGCGGAGGGACGCGTCGTCCTCGAAGTGACCGACCCGCTGGTCGACTGGAACGAGGGAACCTTCGCGCTGGAGCTCGACGGGGAAGACGCCAGTTGTACGCGGACGGACGCCGCCCCCGACGTGACGACGGACGTGAACGCGCTCTCGCAGGTCGTGGCCGGCTACCACTCCGTCGGCGAGGCCGAACGGTTCGGGAACCTCTCGGTCGCGGACGCCGACGCGGGCGAGCGCCTGGCGGCACTGTTCCCGCCGCGCGAGGTCTTCCTCCGCGAGGGGTTCTGACCGGCGTCGAGCAACCAACGCTTTTGTCCTGCGGTGCGAACGTTCGTACATGACAGACGACCGGGACGACCTCGAGGAGCGCGTCGAGGAACTGGAGGCGACGCTGCGGGAACTCCGCGACGAGTTCGGTCGGCCGCCGCGAGGTCCAATGGGGTTGCCGCGACCGCCGACGCCCGGCGAACTACTCCGGTTCACCGGCGAGTACGGCATTCCCACGGCCATCGCGGTGCTCGAGGCGAACGTGCGCGCGCTGGAGATGCTCCAGCGGGTCATCCGTCTGGTCGACCCCGAACGCGACACCGCCGCCGACGCGGCCGACCAGGCCCGCGACGAACTCGGCTCGCGCGCCCAGCGCGCCAGTCGCGCCACGCTCGACCGACTCGACGCCGCGCTCGCCGACCTCGACGAGGCGCTCACGGAGGGCGACCTTCCGCGCGAACCGACCGCTCGTCGGCTCCTCGACGAGGCCCGGCGGCTGAACGACGACATCCGCGAGGAGGTGTCGGCCGGCCGCGAGCGGGCCGACGCCGGTCGCGAGACGACCGCGAGCATCGACGCCGAGTCGACCGAGAGCGACCGCGCCGACCAGAGACTCGGAGACGACGCCGTCGACATCGCAGTACGCGAGGAGAGCGACGAGGACGAGAACGGCGAGGACGACCGTCCGGAGGTGGACGTGGACGCCGAACTGCGGTCGATTCGCAAGGAACTGGGCGAACGCGACCCCGACGGGAGCGAGGAGAGCGACGACGAGAACGACGAGGACGCGAACCGCGACGCAGGTGGGGACGACGGCAACGACACCGGCGACCGACACGGCGACGACGAGGACGCGGACGCCGGAATCTGACCCCTCGCGGCGGGGCCGCTACGACTTCTCCAGCGCCGCCCGGTAGTGGGGGCCGTCGTCGCCGTACCGGACCTCGCTGACCGTCCAGTCTGTGCCGACCGCTGCCTCACGGAGCCGGTCGGGGGCGAACAGCCGAAACAGGAGGACGTCGCTCACGTCGCCCTCGTACTCGAAGTGCATCACACGGTGGGCCAGCCCCGGCGTCGGGTCGTCACGGTACCCCAGCAGCTCCTCGGCCTCCTCGTGGTCGGGGTCGTAGCAGTCGACGACTGCCGTACCGCCGGGGGTCGTGACGAACGCGAGGTCACCGAGGAACTTCCGCAGGCCCTGCATCGACTGCGCGAGGCCGAGCTGGGTGCCGATGGCGAGCGCCGACCGGAACCGGCCGCGTCCGAACTGCTCGCGGAGCGCGAACATGTCCCCGCGGCGGGCGTCGGCCACGCCGCGCTCGCGCATCGTCTCGACGAGGTGGTCGCTGACCTCGACGGCGACCGTCTCGAACTGCTCCTGGAAGTACAGCGAGTGTCTGCCCGCGCCGGCCCCCATGTCGAGCAGCGGGCCGTCGAGCCGCGACGCCAGCCACTCACTCTCCTCGCTGTCGACCGTGAACGACGAGAAGTAGAACCGCTCGATGGGGTGGTCGAGGGTCAGGTCGCCGTCTCGCTGCAGCAGCGGTTCGTCCTGCTCGCCGCGATGGAAGTCGCGGATGGCGCGACCGAACGGGTCGGGCATGCCTGGACGTTCGGGAAATGTCGATAAAAGAATTTTTGTGAACTGGTGCCATCGAACGCACGAAGGCGGGGAGGTCTCACCGTCGATTCCCGAGATGCGGATAAAACGGCTCAGGCCGGTCTTCATCGCCGATTCGAACCGGGAGAGGCGAATGAACCGCGCTCAGGCCGGTTCGAATCGGTACCCGTCCCACTCCTGGCTTTCCTTCTCCCGGATGCCGGCGTCGGGGTTCCTGAGTTCATCGGCGTAGACGGGCCGCACCCGGTCGCCGATGTCGACCTCGGCGTCCTCGGTCAACTGGCCGATGGCGCGTACCGGTTCGCCGTCGACCGTGAACTCCACGATGGCGAGGGAGTTCGGCGAGCGAACGCCGGGCGGCGTGGCGGTGTTCGTCGTCCACGTGACGACTTCGGCGGTGCGGTCCGCGAGGTCGACGGTTTCGACCTGCGGTTCGGCACACTCCGGGCAGCGTGGGTGGTCCGGGTAGGTCAGGTGGCCGTTGGGACAGCGGTGCGCCTCGAACGTGGTGGACTCGTCCTCGCTCATGCTTCCTCCATGATGGTGGTGGTGACGCAGTTGCCGAACCCGCCGACGTTGCACGCCAGCGCGACCTCGGCGTCGACCTGGCGCGCGCCGGCGTCGCCGAGCAACTGCTGGTGGAGTTCGTACGCCTGTGCGACCCCGCTCGCGCCGAGCGGGTGGCCCTTCGACTTGAGGCCGCCGGAGGTGTTTATCGGGAGGTCGCCGTCGCGGTCGGTGATACCCTGCTCGACGGCCCGCCAGCCCTCGCCCTGGTCGAAGAAGCCGACCGCCTCGCTCTGGAGGAACTCCAGGATGGTGAACATGTCGTGGAGTTCGGCCACGTCCACGTCGTCCGGTTCGCGGTCGGCCATCTCGTAGGCGATGTCGCTGCTCTCGACGGCCGCTCCCATGACGGTGGGGTCCGTGCGCTCGTGGACGACGTGGGTGTCGGTCGCGCCCCCGACGCCAGAAATGACGGTGTACTCGTCGACGTACTCCTCGGCCGTCGATTCGGGACAGAACAGCAGCGCGGCGCTCCCGTCCGTGATGGGACAGAAGTCGTAGAGCCTGAGGGGGTCGGCGACGACGGGCGAGTCCATCACCGTCTCCAGGTCGACCTCCTTGCGGAACTGCGCGTGTGGGTTGTCGAGGCCGTTCCGGTGGTTCTTCACGGCGACCTTCGCCAGGCTCTCCCGCGGTGCGTCGTACTCGTGGAGGTAGCGCCGCGCCGTGAGGCCGGCGAAACTCGGGAGCGTGACGCCGTGCTTGTACTCGGCGGGATGGGTGAGCGAGGCGATGACGTCCGTCGCCTCCGCCGTCGTCCTGTGGGTCATCTTCTCGCCGCCGACGAGCAGCGTCAGGTCGCTCGCGCCCGAGGCCACGGACTGCCACGCGGAGTAGATGCCCGCGCCGCCGCTGGCGCTCGTCTGGTCGACGCGCTGGGTGTACGCCGGCATCGCGCCGAGGTCGTGAGCCAGCGCGTTCGGGACGCCGGTCTGGCCCTCGAACTCGCCGCTGGCCATGTTCGAGACGTACAGGTGGTCGACCGCCCGGGGCGAGACGTTCGCGTCGTCGAGACACGCTTCGCCGGCCTCCGCGAGCAACTCGCGGAGCCACGCGTCGCGCTCGCCGAACTCCGTCATCGACGCGCCGATGACTGCAACTCGGTCCATGCGGGCATCCACGGCACGCCGCGATTATAAACTTGAGATTTCCGGACGGCGTCAGACGGCGCGTCGATACTGCACGGGCCACTCCACGTCCTCGGCGTCCAGTTCCTGCGCGGCGCGGAGCGCGAAGTACGGGTCACGGAGGTGTTCGCGGCCGAGGATGGCGAGGTCGGCCCGTTCGTTGCGAATCAGGGCGTCGGCCTGCGCCGGTTCGACGATGCCACCGACGGCCCCGACCGGGACGTCGGCCTCCTCCCGGATGCGCTCGGCGTACGGCACCTGGTAGTTCGGCCCCGGATTGGGAATTTGCTGGTCCGGATGGAGGCCGCCCGCGCTCACGTCGACGAGGTCGACCCGGTCGGCGAGGCGGTCGGCGAGGCGCACGGAGTCGTCGACGGTCCACGACTCGCGGTCGGGAAGCCAGTCAGTCGCCGAGATGCGGACGAAGACAGGCTTGTCGTCGGGCCACGCTTCCCGGACCGCGTCGACGACCTCGCGGACGAGACGAGTGCGGTTCTCGAAACTGCCGCCGTACTCGTCCTCGCGGTCGTTCGCCGCGGGCGAGAGGAACTCGTGGAGCAGGTAGCCGTGTGCGGCGTGGACCTCGGCTATCTCGAAGCCGGCGTCGAGAGCGTACTCGGCGGCGCGGGCGAAATCCCCGACGAGCGTCTCGATGTCGTCGCGGTCCATCTCGGTCATCGTCGGTTTCGGCCTGTCGTACGGCCAGACGTCGGCGCTCGGGGTGAGCGTCTCGTAGCCGCCCTCGTCCCGCGCGACCGTCTCGCTGCCCTCCCACGGCGGGGTCTTGCTACCCTTCCGGCCGGCGTGGGCGAGCTGGATTGCCGGGACGGCTCCCTGACCGCGGACGAACTCCGCGACGGGCGCGAGCGCGTCGGCGTGTTCGTCGCTCCAGATGCCGAGGTCGTTCGGCGTGATGCGGCCTCGCGGCTCGACCGCGGTCGCCTCCGTCATCACGATGCCCGCCCCGCCGACGGCGCGACTCCCCAAGTGGACGAGGTGCCAGTCGGTCGCCAGTCCGTCCGGTTCGCAGGAGTACTGACACATCGGCGACACCATCACGCGGTTCGGGACCGTCGTCTCGCGGAACGTGCGGGGACTGAACAGGTCGTCGGTCATCACGTCACCGTAGTTGGTCGGGGATTGAAACCACCAGCACACGGGGAGAGGTTTGCCGGATTTTCGGCCGATACGGCACCCGAAGCCTTATTGCACGATACATCTACATATTTGATCGATGAGGAGTAGCGACGGAAACGCCCTCTCGTCGTCGGAGGCTGCCGTCTTCAGACGAACGCTCGCGGGGCTCAAGCGGCGAGGATGCGGCATCCTCCTCGTCGGGCCGAGATGTGACGACGCTCTCGACCGAGCGTGCGACCGTTTCCTCGGCGAATCACGCGAGCGACCGCAACGGCGACTGCTGGTGTGCACGGACGCGAGTGGCTGCGGCCGCCTCTCGAACCACTCCCACTATCCCTCCCCTAGAACGGGTTCGGAGACGGTCCGCGTCGTCGACCGGACGACCCGAACCCGGAGCGCCTCCGCTGCCGGAACGTCCGAGGCCGCAGGAACGCCCGACGCCGACGGAACGCCCGACGCCGACGGCGGTCAGGGTCACCGACGAGTCGCTACCCGCTCTCGACGACGCTATCGTCGAGTGTATCGACGAGTTCCGCGCGGTCAGCGGCGGTCTCGATCCGGCCGAACTTCGCGTCTGCGTCGACTCTGTCGTGCCGCTGATGGAGGAACACGGCGCGGAGGCGGTGTTTCGATTCCTGCGCGTGCTCACCGCACGCGTCCGTTGCGACGATGGGATGGGGCACTTCCACCTGCCGACCGACGTGAACTCGGACCTCGTCCGGACGCTGGCACCCGTCTTCGACGCCGTCGTCGAGGTCCGCTGCCGAAAGGGGTACGCGGAGCAACGCTGGCATCTGCAGGAACAGGACGTCACGACGCGGTGGCTGTCGCTCTGAGTGCGACGCGAGTCGCTTTCACTGACGCCGCCGGCCGGTCTCCGCCAGCAGCCACCGGTGACGTTCGACGAGTCGACTCGAAACCCGCAGGGCGTCCTCGGGCGCGCGGGTATCGAACGCTCGCAGGCGATCGAGGTCGTCACGGGTCAACTGTTCGAACAGCGCCGTGTCGAGCAGTCCGGCGACACCCGGCAGGTCGGCCTGGCCGTACAGGCGCTGTCGCCTGCGCTTTTTCCCCTCCGCGATGCGCTCGCCCGGATTCAGTGCGAGGTCGTACGCCCGGACCACCGGATACCACCCCTCCCGGACGGCCCGGCCGGTGTTGCGCGACGCGACCGTCTCCAGGCGTTCGTCGCGGTCCGCGAACCCCGTCGACTCGAGGGCGTCGACGAGCGCGTCGTGTGCGTCCAGTAGCCGCCGGAGGTCCTCGACGCAGGCGGAGGCTTCCTCGGCGACCGTCGACCGCAGGTTCCGTTCGACCGTCGAGTCGTACCTGTGGAACTTGCCGCGAGCGTCCTCCTCGAACGCTCTGGCATCGAAGTAGTGGTCGTTGATGGCGTCGAGCGCCGCCGTGTACGCTTCCGTCCGCTCGTCGACGGCCTCGCGCGCTCGCTCGTCTGGCACTGCTGAGAGGGAATCGGCGTCCAGTCCCGCCTCCGAGAGCGCGATGATGTTCCGGCCCACCTCCGAGAGCGACAGGAGATATCGCTCGCCCTCGTGGAGCAGGTAGTCGTGCCTGCCGTCGTTTCGTTCGATGACTCCCGGGGCCGTCCGGACGTTCGAGACCATCTCCTCGTCCGTGAGTTTCCGTAGCTTGTATAAATGTCTCACTCAGATTATCGTCGCCAATAATCGGACTGGGTCCGTCGCGTCGTACTCGGTCCATCCTACCCCTTACGCCGCTCCCTTCACCTCTTCTCCGTCACGTCGCGCCCGTCACACTTTTTCGTCCGTGCGGCGTCGAACGACACGACCGCGATAGCGGAAAACGGGGTCCTCGCCCGTACGACTCGGGCCCGAGACGAGAGAGAGGGCGACAGCGGTCCGACCCTGGAACAGGAGAGGGAGAGACGGCAATCCGACTTCGGGCCGACCGGACTCTGACCCCGAGCGTAGTGAGGGGGAACTGATCCAGCGTTCAGTTCGGAGACGGGAGCTCTCGACACGTCCGGACGAGCAGGGATTCTCGAACAGATTCGGGTACTGGAAGGAACATTAATCCGATTGTGAGTAAATGATTTACCGCAGGGGCACTAAAGTCGAAGTATGTCACAACGACCGATCCACCGGCGGGAACAGCTCTACGTCGACGGCGAATGGCGCGACGCCGACGACGTCCTCGAAGTAACCGACCTCGCCGACGGTGGCGTGTTCGCGGAGGTCGCCGCGGCTGACGGCGAGCAGGCCGACGCGGCGCTCGAGGCCGCCCAGCGAGCGCAGGTGGAGATGCGCGAGACGACTATCCCCCAGCGCGTCGAGTGGGTCGAGACCATCGCCGACGAACTGCTGGAGCGAAAGGACGAACTCGCGGAGGTCATCGTCCGCGAGGCCGGCAAGCCGATCTCCAGTGCGCGCGGCGAGGTCGACAGCGCCGCCGAGCGGTTCCGCCGCGCCGCCGAGGAAGCCCGCGACCTCAAAGGCGAGTTCCGCCAGGGGACCACCAGTGGACACGAGGGCTGGGAGGCCATCGTCAAACCCGAACCCATCGGCACCGTCCTGGCCATCACGCCGTACAACTACCCCCTCTCGACCACCGCCCTGGAGATCGCGCCCGCGCTCGCGGCCGGTAACTCGGTCATCCTCAAGCCCGCGAGCAAGACGCCCGTGAGTGCCGCCATCCTCGCGGACGTCGTCTCGAACCTGGACCTCCCGACGGGCGCGTTCAACTTCGTCCCCGGCCGCGCGAGCACCATCGGGGACCTGCTCGTCGGCGACGACCGCATCAACATGGTCACGATGACCGGCAGCAGCGCGGCCGGCAAGCACGTAGCCCGCGAGAGCGGCATGGTCAACCTCCACATGGAACTCGGCGGCAACGCGCCCGCGGTCACGTTCCCGGACGCCGACCTCTCCGACGTCGCCGGCTCCTGTGCGAAGGGGTCGTTCAAGTACGCCGGCCAGCGATGCTCGGCCGTGAGCCGGGTCGTCGCTCACGAAGACGTCCACGACGAAATCGTCGAGCGTCTCGAAGCCGAGGTCGACAGCTGGGTCGTCGGCGACCTCTTCGACGAGGAGACCCAGATGGGGCCGCTCATTAGCGAGGACCAGGCCGAGTGGGTCGAGGAACTCGTCGAGGACGCCGTCGAGAGGGGCGCGGACCTCGTGCGCGGCGGCGAGCGCGACGGACAGTTCTTCGAACCGACGCTGCTGGCGAACGTCCCGCAGGATGCCCGCATCGTCCACGAGGAGCAGTTCGGTCCCGTCGCTGCGGTAACGACCTTCGAGAGCGAGGAGGAAGCCATCGAGGTGTCGAACCGCGGCGACCTCGCGCTCGACGCCGCCGTGTTCACGTCGGACTACGACCGCGCGCGCCGCGTGGCCGACAAACTCGACGCCGGCGCGGTCCGCATCAACGGCGCGCCGAGTCACGGCATCGGCGACATTCCCTTCGGCGGCAACAAGGCCTCCGGCATCGGTCGGCAGGGCCTCCACCTGACCATCGAGGAGATGGTCCGACAGAAGAGCATCATCCTCTAACTGGCGACCGCCGCGCGGACCGTCGTTTTCGCTCTCTGTCTCATGCCCTCGCCTCCTTTCTCGTTTCTGTCGTTCGCCACCACCCCACCCCGTCGTTCCTCTGTCTTCCTGGCGGACGCGGAACCCCGTCGTCCCTGGGACCGTGTCCTCAGCAGGGTCGACCGCTCCGGCGGCGACCTCACCGACCGTCAGTTCGTCGCCGGTTCGGACGGCGTGGCTAGCCGACGGTTCGCACACACCGTCGTTCCTCTGTCTTCGAGAGGCCGGTCGGGGACGTTGGACCGCGTCTGGGCCTTTCTCGACCAGCGTCCCCCGATACCCCGAACGTCTTGCCGGCGAACGAACGCGGTTCAGACACAGGGGCACCATTTCCGAAGTTTCCTCTGTTCGTGGTGGTTTAAGTATACCCCCACCCCATCGTTCCTCTGTCTTCGCAGGTCGTACTGGGGAGGGCCAACGAGCGGGCGGCGGTGATCAGAACCGTTCGTGTGAAACGACCGACCGTCTCGGTTTATCTTCCGACTAAATAGATGAAATAGTCTTTTTCGACTAGTTTGCGGGTATTGTTTTCGGGGTGGTCTCTTCAAAGTTTCTACTACAAAGGCTCCATACCGTTCCCCATCCCTCCTTACTCGTCACACACAGCGGAACGAAGGGGTGGGGGTGTCTTTTAAGTCCTAGCTTCAGACGAATCACTGGAAACAGACGAACGGGTGGTGTGTCTCCGAATCATCTCGGGTCCGCGTCTTCCCTGGCGACGGTCGTCTGAACGTTCGGCGGTCTCCGTCAACGTGAAGTCACGGCGTCGAGGTGGGAACACTGTGTCGACGTCGGGTGTGCGTCGACGGAGACCGACGGAGTCCGCATCCACCGGCGCGGGGAAGTGATTCTCTGCCCGCTCGCCGTCGGCGCACCGTCTGACACACACGAATCAGCGGAATCAGCGGAACGGGTGGTTCGGAACCGTTATGAGCGTCCCCTGTTTCCGCCCAGGTAATGGGTTCGTTCGAATTCGTTCGAGAGCACTCTCCCTACAAGAATCGGGAAGCACTGCTGGACGACTACACGCCGGACACGCTCGTCGGACGCGACGACGAACTGGACGAGTACCACGGCGCGCTCCAGCCGGCCATCTACGGCGAACAGCCGGACAACATCTTCCTCTACGGGAAGGCGGGGGTCGGGAAGACGGCCGCGACGCGGTTCCTGCTCGACAAGCTGTCGGACAACGCCGAACAGTACGACGACCTCGACGTGGTGACCGAACTCGTCAACTGCGACGGTCTCAACTCGAGCTACCGGGTCGCGAGCCACCTCGTCAACATGCTCCGGGACCCCGCCAACCGCATCAGCGAGACGGGGTACTCGCGCTCGCAGGTGTACGAACTGATGTGGGACGAACTCGACGACCACGGCGGTATCATCCTGCTCGTGCTCGACGAGATCGATCACCTCAAGGACGACAGTATCCTCTACCAGCTCTCGCGTGCCCGGGAGAACGAGAACATCACCGAGGCCAGAATCGGTCTCATCGGCATCAGCAACGACCTCACGTTCCGGGACAGCCTCTCGCCGAAGGTCCGGTCGTCGCTCTGTGAACGCTCCATCTCCTTCTCGACGTACGACGCCAACGAACTTCGAGCCGTCCTCGAACAGCGCAAGGAAGTCGCGTTCAAGGACGACGTGCTCTCGGAGGACGTCATCCCGCTCTGTGCGGCGTTCGGTGCCCAGGAGTCCGGCGACGCCCGCAAGGCGCTCGACCTGCTGATGAAGGCGGGCGACCTCGCGCGGGAGGAGAACGCCGAACAGGTGACCGAGGAACACGTCCGCCGCGGTCGGGACCTGCTGGAACGCGAGCAGGTCGCGCGCGGCATCGCGGACCTGAACGACCACGAGCGCCTGGTCGTCTACGCGCTGGCGACGCTCGAAGCCGAGGACGAGACGCCGGCGCGCTCCCGCGAGATATACTCCCGGTACAAGGCCCTCTCGGAGGCTGCCCAGCGCGAGACGCTGACGGCGCGCTGGCTCCGCGAACACCTCGACGACCTCGCGATGCTGGGCATCCTCACGGTCAGCGAGATAAACGAGGGCTCCGCGGGCGGAAAGTACCGCGAGTACGCCCTCCAGCAGGACCTCGCGGTCGTCCTCGACGCGCTCGAGGAGACCCTCGAGGCGATGGGCGTCCACACCAGCGTCAAGGGATACGTCTGACCCCCACCAGACGACTCGCGCCGTCGACCTAACCGGCTTGCGCTATCCTTCCGACGACCCTTGCGCTGTCGGTCCAATTAGTCTCGTATCGTCGGCCCCACCGACGGGCGGCGTTATCTGCCGCTTACCCGTTCGAAACGTGAGTTTCGTCGTTCGTCTGCTCGATTACTCTCCGAACGATAACCCTCGTTTATTGTCTCGTCGGTGGTCTTCGATGGTGGTGTTCTGAGATGATGGACGAGAACTCACGCTCCGGTAGTAGCCAGTCACGCAGGCGCTTCCTCGCCGTCGCGGGAGGCTCGGTGTTCGGGCTCTCCGCGGTGTCGGCCGCACAGGAGACGACGACAACGACGACAGCGCAACAGGAACCCGCGACGTCGTTCAGCTTCGGCGGGCGGGTGCAAGCGTGGATGGGGCGCGAGCCACAGCGCCTCGCCGACCAGGAGAACCCGACGCTCCAGCTCCAGGCCGGGCGGGTGTACGAGGTGACGTGGGAGAACCTCGACGGCCAGCCTCACAACTGGGCGCTCCAGGACGATCAGGGGAACAACCTCTCCGTCATCTTCCCGGACGTCCAGACCGGCACCGCCGGTACCCAGACGACGACCACCCAGACGACGACCCCGGAGGGAACCCCCACCCAGACCACCGTTGAGACGGTCACGCCGCCGGACGACGCGATTTCGGTGACGGACACCCTCGCGGAGCAGGGAGCTACCCAGACGCTGCGGTTCGTCGCCACGTCCGATATCACCACGTACATCTGCACTATCCACCCGACGACGATGGTCGGCGACGTGGAGATTCAGGACGGTGGGGGCGGCGGTGGCGGCAACTAAACCAACGGAGACGTGTCCGACGGTAGCTAAACCGTCGATTCCGTCGTCCGTCGGTCGAGAGCGGTGACGCCGGTTCGACGACGGAGATGGCAGGCGACTTCGACGGGAGTAACAGAGACGACGGGGACGACCGGCGACGTCGTCGGGAGTGACGGAGACGACCATCCCGTTTTCGAGAGAAAATAGTTTTCCAGAGAAAACAGTCTTCGAAAGAGAAACCGCTAGTCGAGCATCCGCGGGCGCTTGAAGTACTGCTTCATTCCGTCTGCGGCCCGGTACGCCAGTGCGCCGACGGTGCCCGTCGGATTGTAACCGCTGTTGTGGGCGAACGCCGACGCGCCCGGGATGAACAGGTTCTCGGCGTCCCAGCACTGGAGATACGAGTTGACGACCGAGATATCGCTGTCCGGACCCATTATCGCGCCGCCGGTGTTGTGCGTCGACTGGTACGGCCGGATGTCGTAGTTCTCGTTCTGACCCTCGACCTTCTTGCTATGCTGCATCTTCGTCGGATTCATCGCCTCCATGATTTCGGCGCAGCGTTCGCCCTCGAACTCGGCGAGCTTCCGGTCGTTCTCGGTCCAGTTGAACGTCATCCTGAGCAGCGGGTCGCCCCACTGGTCGGTGTAGTTCGGGTCCAGGTCGAGGTAGTTCGTCCGGTGCGGCATCACGGCGCCCTGTGCGGAGATGCCGACGGAGCTGTTGTGGTACTTCAGGCTGGCGCGCTTGAATTCCGAACCCCAGCTCCGGTCGAGGTCCGGCGGCGAGGCGTTGTTCGCGATGGGTCGCTTGCCGGTCTGGGTGATGGCGATGTTGCCGCCGTGGATGAAGTCGAGGTCGGTGTGGTCGAAGTTGTTACCGTTCCAGTCGTCGGCGGCCGCGCCGAGCGCGCCCGCGCCCATGTAGAGGTTCCACTCCTCGTCGTCGAAAAAGCCCGTTGCGCTTCCGCCGAAGTTCTGGTAGCAGTAGTTCTTCCCGACGTTGCCGCTGTCCTCGGGGTTCTCCGGGTCGTACGGCTCCCCGATACCGGACAGCAGGAGTAGTTTCACGTTCCAGAGCGCGTACGCCGTGAGTGCGACAGTCTCCGCCGGCTGGATGTACACCGTGTTGTCGCGGGTGTCGACGTACTTCACGCCGGTGACGCGGCCCTGCTGTTCGTCGTACTGCAGCCTGCGCACGTCGCAGTGGGTCCGGAGCTCGAAGTTCCCCGTCTCCTCGGCGACGGGAAGGACGGTCACGGTCGGGTCGGCCTTCGCGCCCCACTCGCAGCCGAACCGTTCGCAGTATCCGCAGTACTGACACGGTCCCCGGGCGACACCGTCGGGGTTCGTGTACGGTTCCGAGAGGTTGGCGGACGGGGCCATGAACGGGTGGTTGCCCTGACTCGCCGCGGCGTCCATGAACCGCTCCAGGACCGGCGTCGTTATCATCGCCTCGGTCGGATAGTCTATCTTGCGCGGTCCCTCGAACGGGTTCCCCTCGTCCTGGATGTTGCCTTCGATGTTGCCGGCGTTCCCCGAGATGCCGGCCATCTTCTCGAACTCCCGGTAGTACGGACGGAGCTCCTCGTACGTGATGCCCCAGTCCTGGAGCAGCATGTCGTCGGGAATCTTCTCCGGCCCGTACCGGTCGAGCGTCTTGGACCGTATCTGGAAGTCGTACGGCAGGAACCGCCACGTCTGGCCGTTCCAGTGGACGCCCGCCCCGCCGACGCCCTTCCCCGGCAGGAACGACCCGAGCTGGCGCATGGGAAGCGCCTCCTCGTCGGGGTCGAGCCGGAACGTCAGCGTCCCCTTCGAGAGGTCCTGGAACATCTCGTAGCGGAGCGCGTACCGCAGCTCGTTGTGCATCGTGAGGTAGTCGTCGGGGCTCCGATCGCGGCCGCGCTCGATGCTGACGACCTGCTTGCCGTCCTCCGCGAGCTCCTTCGCGACGATGCCACCCGTCCATCCCGCGCCGACGGTGACGACGTCGACGGGGTCGAGTCGCTCAGGCATCGGTGTCCTCCTCGACGTCCCCGTGCACGTCGTCGGGGTTCTCGCCCTCGAACTCGTACCGCGGGCCGTGGTCGTGGTTGTGGACGGCACCCTGGCTCTGATCCTGGTTCCCGCCCTCGCTCGCGCCGGTCTCGATGCCGACCGACTCCACGTCGTCCTCGACGCTCCGCGGCGGGATGCGGATGAACTCTCCGCGGTCGATGAGTTGCTTGTAGCTCCCGAGCGCTCCCGGCGACCCGGGGAACCGCTTCAGCTTCCAGCCGACCATCTCGCGGTTGCCCTCGTACATCGGGTCGCAGTACATCCCCTCCAGCACGTTCCGCCGAAAGAGCGTGAAGAACTCCTGCGGCTTGATGGACTGGAACGTGTCGACCTCGTTCTCCTGGACGGCCAGCAACACCTCGTCCTGCTGCTCGGCCGACAGCTCGATGAAACTGCTGTCGTACTCCTCGCTCGTGTACTCCTCTATCCACTCGACGGCGAACCGGTACACCTCGCGCGGAACGAGATTCGACTGCCATCCTTGGTTGGGAATCGCTCCCTCGTATCGGTTGACGAACGGCGGCTCCATGTACCACTTGTCGCCTGCACCCCACTCGCTGTCGAGCTGGTGGTCGATAAAGTAGAGTACGCCGGCCTCGACCGCTCCCGGCCCGTACTCGTCGGACGGTACGATGCGCGACGCCATCGCCTGTACGACCCGAGCCTCGTCGACGTCGAGATACTTGAGTCCCTCCTCGTCGACGCCGGCGTCGTCGTCCGCCTGCTGTCGTTTTCGCTGTTCCCCACGAGCGACGTCCGCCGCCTGTCCCGCGAGTAGCATGGCCCCGCCTGCGAGCCCCGAGTTTCCGAGGAACGCGCGACGGGAGAAGTCGAATCGAGCGTCGTCCGGTGGTTCGTTGGTCATCGTTTCCCCCGCACCTTCGACCAGAGCCACCGAATAGTAACTAACGACCGTTGGTAACCGTTCACGCGGTATCGCCACCTTTCCGAGGTGAAACCCCTGCCGAACCTCGGTGTTGCAGACATCGCCTCTCGCGACCGACGCTTTGGTCGACGGACGAGACTCGCTGGGTCGACGGAACGAGACCCGCCGGGCCGACCACCGACCGTAACGCCAGCGTATGGCCCCGAACAGCGCGAACGGTCGCCTCGTTTAACGACGAAAGCGGCGTACGTACGTCGGTATGAACGTCCAGCAGTTCGGCGTGTTCCTCGCGGTCCTCGCGCTCGTCGCGGCACCCGCCGCTGGGACGACGGACGCCTCCGAACGGAACGGTTCGGCATCCGTCGACGTCGTGAGCGAACGCAGGGCACAAAATACGAACCAGACTAACCAGACGAACGCCACGTTCGAACCGGTCCAGTTCACCGACGAGCGGGTGTCGTTCGCGGACACGGAACTACTCGTCGAGAGCGGATTCCTCACGCTGCGAAACGGAACGTTGACGCTGTTCGTGAAGACCGGGACGCTGTCGGCGGGCCCGACGGACGCGAGGGTGACCAACCTGCGGCTCGTCCTCGGGAACCGAATCAGCGCGGCCGAGGCGAGCCGAGTCCGCCAACAGTTGGCGCAGGGTGACGCGGGTACCATCGACGTCCCCGACGGCGTGCGTAACGTCCAGTTCCTGTACGGCTTTCTCGCGGTCGAGAGCCGCTACGGGACGCTGTTGCAGGACGCGGACCAGCAGGTGACGCTCGGCGAACCGACCCGGCTGTCGCAGGGGAACGCCACCGCGGGTCCGGAGGAGCCGGGATTCCGGGTGACGAACCTCTCGGCGCCCGACACCGTCTCCGTCGGTGAGTCGTTCGAGGTGACGGCGGAACTCACCAACCCCGGCGACCAGTCCGGCGTCGAGCAGGTCTTCTACGCGTTCGGCGGCGTCGTCGTCCAGCGACAGACGGTCGAACTCGCCCCCGGCGAGTCCCGCACGGTAACGTTCCAGGTCAGGTCGGGTCAGATTCCTGGCGAACCGGGCGTGTACACGCACAGCGTCCGGGCCTTCGACAGCGAGCAGTCGGCCCAGATTCGCCTCACCGACGGTGGGAACAACAGCACCGCCAGTAGCGTCGCGGGCGACGTCGCCGCGTAACGCCGACCTCCCCGGACGTCCGCCCCGCCAGAGCTAACACGCCGTCCGTCGTCGCTCCGGCATGGACGAGCGAACCGGGTTCGTCACCCAGATGGGGATGGACCGCGAGGCGGCGTTCGACGTGGCGGCCGACCTGGGGTTCGACTACGTCGAAGTGATGCTGGACGGCCCGAGCGCACATCGGAACGTCGACCCCGAGTCGGTACGGAAGTCGGCCGAGGAGCGCGACCTCGACCTCGCGGTCCACCTGCCGTTCACGCTCGACGTCGGGTCGCCGCACGACCACGTCCGCGAGGGCGCGCTCCGGGAGCTCCGGGCGGCCGTCGAGGTCGCCGCCGCGTTCGGCGCGGAGAAGGGCGTCGTCCACGCGAGTTCGAACGCCTGGCGGCCGGCGTGGGACGGCGAGACGGTGCGAGCGACCGTCGTCGACTCGCTGGCCGACCTGGACGCCTTCGCCGCCGAGCGCGGCGTCGAACTCTGCGCCGAGAACGTGCCGGGCGGCTGGTTCTCCATCGAGGAGTTCGACCGGCTGTTCGCCGAGACGGACGTCTCGATGACGCTCGACACCGGCCACGCGCGCATCGACGGACTGGACTCCGCAGAGACCGCCGCGTTCGTCGCCGACCACGCCGACCGGGTGAGCCACGTCCACCTGAACGACACCCGGCAACCGAAGGACGAACACCTCCCGTTCGGCGCGGGCACCATCGACTTCGAGCGGATATTCGCGGCGTTCCCCGACGACTGGTCGGGGACGCTCTCCCTGGAGGTGTTCACGCTGGAGTACGAGTACGTCGAGACCAGCAAGGCACATCTCGACGACCTGTTGTAACTTCGACTCCGTCCGAGCCCGGCGGGATGCGGGTGACAAACACTATTTCGGGGGACGACTCAACAACGAGCATGCCCGACCCGAACGTACTCGTCTCGGGGGAGACGCTGATAGACTTCCTGCCCGAACGTCCCGGCCCGCTCTCCGACGTTCCGTCGTTCGCCAGACGGCCCGGCGGCGCGCCCGCGAACGTGGCCGTCGCGCTGGCCCGCCTGGAGGAGACGCCGTGGTTCTGGACGCGCCTCGCTGAGGACCCCTTCGGCCACTTCCTCGCCGAGACGCTGAACGAGCGCGGTGTCCCCGACCGGTTCGTCGAACGCGACCCCGCGGCCCAGACGACGCTCGCGTTCGTCACCCACGACGAGACGGGCGACCGCGAGTTCTCCTTCTACCGCGACGGCACCGCCGACACGCGCCTCGAACCCGGCGGCGTCCCCGACGAGGCGCTCGACGCGGTCGAGTGGGTGTACGTCGGCGGCGTGATGCTGGCCACCGAACCGGGACGGACCGCCACGGTCGACCTCGCCGAACGCGCCCGCCAACGCGACTGCGAGGTCGTCTTCGACCCGAACGCCCGGCCGGAACTGTGGCCGGACGGCGGCTTCGATGACGCGGTCGCCGAACTGCTCGACGTCGCCACGGTCGTGAAGGCGACGCCGGAGGACCTCGCGATGGCGGGTTTCGAGACCGAGGAACCGGAGCGACTCGCCGCCGCGGTCGCGGACCGTGGCCCGCACACCGTCCTGCTGACCCTCGGCGGAACGGGGGCGTACGCGCACGCCGAGGCAGAGGCTCCCTGGGGAGCGGGGGCGGCCTCCCACCGGGGCTACGACGTGACGGTCAGGGACACGACCGGTGCCGGCGACGCCTTCACCGCGGGCGCGCTCGCCGCGTTCGCCGCCGAAGACGACCGCTCCGACGTCTCCCTCTCGGACGTGCTCGCCTTCGCGAACGCCGTGGCCGCCCGGACGACGACGGAGGAGGGCGCGATGGCCGCCCTGCCCGACCGCGACGCCGCCACTCGATTGCGAGATTCGTAGGATACACTTCGCTCTTCGTAACGCCACTTTTAAGCCGACTACGAGGAATCCGACGAACGGACTGGCGAATGAGCGAGGAACACAGCGACACGGCGGAATCGAACGGCGGAGTCTCCGACGCCGCACGCCCCGACGAAGGAGCGGCGGACGGCGCACGACCGGACGACGCGGCGGACGCCGCACGCTCCGACGGAGCGGGGGGCGACGAAACGCGACCGGGCGAAGCGGCGACGTGCGACGCGCGACCCGACGGTGGCCGACCGGGCCAGGAACCGTCGGAGGACGGGTCGGTAGCGTCGTTCGTCGAGTACGGCATCGAGGACCGACCGCCGCTGGGCGAATCGATACTGCTCGGCGTCCAGCACTACCTGACGATGGTCGGAGCGAACGTCGCCGTCCCGCTCATCCTCGCGGGGACGCTCGGGATGCCGGCGAACCTCTGGCCGCGGTTCATCGGGACGTTCTTTGTCGTCTCCGGTCTCGCCACGCTGGCCCAGACGACGTTCGGCAACCGCTACCCCATCGTGCAGGGCGCGCCGTTCTCGATGCTCGCGCCCGCCCTCGCCGTCATCGGCGTCGTGCAGGCGACGAACCCCACCGGGATGGCCGACTGGCGCGCCGCCCTCCTGAGCCTCCAGGGGGCGATCATCGTCGCCGCGCTGTTCGAGGTCGCCGTCGGCTACCTCGGCCTCATCGGGCGCATCCGCCGCTACCTCTCTCCGGTCGTCATCGCGCCGACCATCGCGCTCATCGGTCTCTCCCTCTTCAGCACGGGCCAGGTGACCTCGGCGACCCAGAACTGGCCGCTCCTGTTGCTCACGCTCGTCCTCATCACCCTCTTCTCGCAGTACCTCGACACCCGCGTCCGGGCGTTCAAGCTCTTCCCGGTGCTGCTCGGCGTCGTCACCGCGTACGCCGTCGCCGCCGTCCTCTCCGCACTGGGCGTCTACGCCGCCGGAACCGCCGGGTACGTCGACATGGGGACCATCTTCGAGGCACCCGCCGTGGTCGTTCCGACGCCGCTCCAGTGGGGCGTCCCCCGCGTCGAGGCCTCGCTCGTCGTCGGGATGCTCGCGGGCGTGGGCGCCTCCATCGTCGAGAGCTTCGGCGACTACCACGCGGTGGCGCGCCTCTCCGGTCTCGGCGCGCCGAGCGAGAGACGCATCAACCACGGCATCGGCATGGAGGGGCTGATGAACGTCTTCGCCGGCGTCATGGGCGCCGGCGGGTCGACCTCCTACTCTGAGAACATCGGGGCCATCGGGCTGACCGGCGTCGCTTCGCGCTACGTCGTCCAGATCGGGGCCGTCGCGATGCTCGGCGTCGGCTTCGTCGGCTACTTCGGCGCGTTCATCCGCTCGATTCCGGACCCCGTCATCGGCGGCCTCTACGTCGCCATGTTCGGCCAGATAGTCGCCGTCGGCCTCTCGAACCTGAAGTACGTCGACCTCGACTCCTCGCGGAACATCTACGTCATCGGCGTCGCGCTGTTCGTCGGACTGGCGATTCCGGCCTACATGGCCAACGTCGCGAGCGCGGCCCCCGAGGGCGTCGGCGGCGCGGCGTTCTTCCGCCAGAACATGCGGAACGTCGCCGTGCTCGGTCCGGTCCTCGGGACGAAGGTCGTCGCCGACACCGTCTACGTCATCGGCGGTACCGGGATGGCCGTCGGCGGTCTCGTCGCGTTCCTCCTCGACAACACCATCCCCGGCACCCGGAAGGAGCGCGGTCTCGAAGCCTGGGACGCCATCTCCGAGGACGACACCGACTTCGAGTCCGCGTTCGACCGCTTCGGCTCGGACGACTCCCGCGCGGTCCGGAGCGACTGACCGCCGCCGACGTTCGTCGATTTCCGTACCGGAAGCCAGAATACATCGCATCAAGCGGCGTCGTCACCGACAAAAATCTACGCGTACCGACACCAGATTTTTGTATCTATGAGTGTCGGTAACACGTATCTCATGACGTCCAACGAGTCCGAGGTCGCCGACGAGATGGATTCGTCTGAGGGTGGCCGCCCCTCCGACGAGAGCGACGATACCCAGGTCCAGAGACTCCAGTCGCAGGTCGAGCAGCTCCGGTCCCAGCTCGACGAAACGACGGAACGGCTCCGGCAGACCGAGCGCAACCTGCGCTGGATGGCCCAGCAGCAGGCGAGCGAGACCGGCAAGAGCGTCTGTCCGAGCTGCAACTCCGGGGGCGCGCTCGGCGTCGAGCGGACCGCGACCGGGAAGAAGAAGGTCGAGTGTACGAACTGCGGTGAACGCCTGGTGTAGTCACCGAACTCGCAGGCGGCGGCTCCGCGGCCCGTCGCACTCGACGAACAGAATCGACTGCCACGTCCCCAGCGCCAGGTCGCCGTCCTCGACCGGGACCGTGACGTGTTCGCCGAGCAGCATCGACCGCAGGTGGGCGTCGGCGTTGCCGTCGAGTTCGTCGTGGCCGTAGCCCCCGTCCTCGGGCACGAGGTCCGCCAGGGCGTCCTCCAGGTCGGCGAGCAGTCGCCGCTCGTTCTCGTTGACGACGACGCCGGCGGTCGTGTGCGGGACGAAGACGGTGCAGGTGTCTCCGTCCGTCGGGACCCGTTCGGTGACGCGGTCGGTCACGTCCACCACCTCGACGCGCTCGTCGGTTTCGACTTCGAGTGCCATACCCGACCGTCTACTCGTAGCACCTAAATCTCCGGCGTGAAACTACCCTGAAATGGACGCTCAGCAGCGAGTCGCCGCGTTCGTCGCCGAACACGAGATGGACGCCCCACCCGCGTTTCGCCTGCTCGACCTGGCCTCCGAGGTCGGCGAACTGGCGAAAGACGCGAACGAGTCCTCCGCGTACGGCGCGAACCCCGACGAGGTGTCGGTGACCCCCGACGAAATCGGGGACGCGCTGTTCGCGCTGCTCGCGCTGGCGACGTCGCTGGACGTCGACGCCGAGGCGGCCCTCGACGAGGCGCTAGAGAAGTACGAGCGTCGACTCGACGACCGTGGCGAGATGTCGTCCGGCGAGGGACGCGGTGACCGATCGGAGGGGGACCGCTAACGTCTTTGGCCGCGCGGACGACCTGCCTCGACATGCACGAACGAGCAGCGGAGTTCCGAGAGCGCGCCCGGGAGGAACACGACTTCGACGTCGAGGTCCACGAGTTCCCGGAGGGGACGAAGACGGCTGAAGACGCCGCCGACGCCGTCGGCTGCGACGTCGCACAGATAGCGAGCAGCATCGTCATGCGCGCGGGCACCGACCTCGTCGTCGTCGTCACCAGCGGTGCGAACCGCGTGAGCGAAGCGAAACTCGCCGACCGCCGCGGCGTCCCGGAAGAGGCGGTGTCCATGGCCGACGCCGACGAGATTCGGGACGCCCTCGGTTGGTCCATCGGCGGCGTACCGCCGTTCTGCCACGACGGGGACCTGCCGGTCTACCTCGACGAAACGCTCGCGGAGTTCGAGACGGTGTGGGCTGCCGCCGGCACCCCGGAAGCGGTGTTCCCCGTCGACCCGGAAACGCTGCGGGAGTACGCCGACGCGGACGTGGCGGACGTGCGAGTTTAGACGTCCGCCGTGACCTGTGCGACGCCGTACTCGGCTGTCGTGCTGGTTTCCTTGACGACGTTACCGTCCTCCAGTACCTGGATGGTCAGCTTCGACCCGCTCCCGTCCTCCTTCTGAGCGTTCGCGGAGACGACGTTCGCGTCGGAGTCGACTTCGACGACCTTCTCGCCCACTCCGGAGATACTTCGCGACGACGCTCGCGACCCCTGCCGTCGAAAGGAACTGTCGTCTCCTCATACGCACCATTAAAATATCCTACATATAGTGGTTTTGGTAATTGTTGGTGCGTTGCAGAACGTTGATTGTGCCCCGACATCGATTAGGACCACTGTACCGTCGACGCGACGCTCGTTACCGCCGTCACGGGAATCACGTCGACTCGACCCCACCCATGACCGAGCGAGGCACGTACACGCTGCTCGTGGAGTTTCGGTCGCACGCCGAGATAGCGTTCGGTGCGCGTGGAGACCGCGACCTCTCTCCTGGCTGGTACGCCTACACGGGCAGCGCGTTCGGCTCCGGCGGATTCTCGCGCGTCGAACGCCACGAGCGAATCGCGCGCGGCGACCACGACGCGCGCCACTGGCACGTCGACTACCTGCTCGGTCATCCTGCGTCACGCCTCGCCGATGACGTCCGGACCGCGGAACGGGACATCGAGTGCGACGTCGCACGGCGACTCGGGGCCGACGGGCCGGTCGCCGACGCGATTCCCGAGGTGTCCGGCGTCGGCGCGTCCGACTGCGACTGTCGGTCCCACCTCCACGGCCCCGCCGAGCGGGACTCGCTGGAGCGGGCGGTTCGGGCGGCACACGCGCGCTCGCGGGCCGACTGAGCTCAGTCTCTTCTTTCAACCTCTCTCGTAACTGATTCCCTATATCTCATCCCCGGGAACGAGAGCGTTCCTGCGATTGTTTAAGTATCAAGGGGCCGAACCATCTATCATGGTCTGGTACGCCGTCGAAGCCCTGGACGACGCGGTCGAACCGGTCCGGTCGCTCCTCTTTCCGCTCGACGTTCGACGGTGGTTGAAACTCGCGTTCGTCGTCCTCTTCCTCGGGGGGAGCGGCGCGACACCGCCGATGACGGGGACCGGAACGCCGGGCAGAGTCGACGGCGGGACGGTGACGACCGACGACACGTTCGTCGTGCCGGACGGTTCGTTCGTTCCGTCGGAGACACTCGTCGCCGCCGCGGTCGCGCTGGTGCTCTTCGGTCTGCTCGTCGCGCTGGCGTTCGTGCTCGTCGGGTCGGTGATGGAGTTCGCCTTCCTCGAGTCGCTCCGCCGCCAGCAGGTCCACGTGCGCCGATACGCCCGCGACAACCTCCGGAAGGGACTCGGCCTGTTCGTCTTTCGCATCGCCCTGTTCCTCGTCGTCTTCGTCCCGGTCGTCGGCCTCGCTCTCTTGCTGTTCCCGGGGCTGGCGACGGGGTCGCCGGCGGTCGTCGTCGGGGCGCTCGCCCTGTTCGTCCCCGCGTTCGTCGTCATCTCACTCGTCGTCGCGGTGGTGGACGGGTTCACGACGAACTTCGTCGTCCCCGTGATGCTGCTGCGCGACGAGGGCGTCCTCGACGGCTGGCGCACGTTCTGGCCGACGCTCCGGACGGAGTGGAAGCAGTTCGCCGTCTACGCCCTGCTGCGAATCGTCCTCGCCATCGCCGCCGGAATCGCCGTCTCTCTCGTCGGCGGGTTCCTCGCCGCCGTCGTGCTGGTGCCGTTCGCGGTCGTGGCGGTCGGCGTCGTCGTCGGGTTCGGTGGCGTCTCGGCGCTGATTTCGAGCGCGGCGGGGCTGGTCGTCGTCGGCCTCCTCGCGGTCGCCTACGTGGCCGTCTTCCTGTTCGTGCTCGCGGTCGTCCGCGTCCCCGTCCAGGCGTATCTTCGCTACTACGCGCTGCTCGTGCTCGGCGACGCCGACGCGGCCCTCGATCTGATTCCGGACCTGCGCGCGGTCGTCCGAGAAGAAGAGTCGGTTTAGAGCTTCGAGTCGAGCTGTCGGCCCACGGCGTCGTCGCCGACGGGGTCGCCGTTTCGCGTCAGGTGGACCAGCGGTGCGTTCGCCATCCGGAGCCACTCGCCCTCGCCGTCGCCGGCGGCGACGACCGACCGACTGGTCCGCGGCAGGCCGTTCGCCCGGGTGTCGTCGGTTCGCTCCCGGACGCCGGCGAACTGGAGCGAGCGGGCGGCGGACTCGCTGACGACGAACCGGTGGCGGGGCAGGTCGGGGTCGTGTTCGCGGAGCCCGTCGCGGTACTCGCGGGCGAGGGCGGCGGCGCGTCGGGCGTCGTCGGCGTTCGCGAACCGCGCGCCGGTGACGGGCGGCGGGCGCTCGCCCGTCTCGGCGCACGCGACGCAGAACTCCCCGTCTTCGACCGCCAGTTCCTCGATCTCGCTGCGGGCCGCCCGGAGTGTTTCGTCCATGTTTAGGCTGACCTAACATATTTTAGGATGGCCTAAAAGCGTTGTGACCTCTCGAACTATCGGCTCTCTGGGACCAGTCCGGTGGCCGCGACGAGCCCTCACGCGCCGACGAGTCGCTCCAGCAGGTGTGCGGCGAGGTCCTTGTCCAGCGGGTCGTTCGCGTTCCCGCAGTGGGGCGACTGAACGCAGGCCGGACAGCCGGCGTCGCAGTGGCAGTTCCGTATCATCTCCGCCGTGTTGTCCATCAGTTTCTCGACGGTCTCGTACCCCTCGCGGGTGAGTCCGACGCCGCCGGGGTAGCCGTCGTAGATGAACACGGTGCTTGCCCCGGTGTGGGGGTGGAGCGGCGTCGAGAGACCGCCGATGTCGCGGCGGTCGCAGAGCAGTTCGAGCGGGAACAGCGATATCATGCCGTGCTCCGCGGCGTGGATGGCTCCGTTGAAACTCCCGTCCATCGCCCGGAGTTCGCGGTCGAGCGAGTCGGGAACGGTGAAGTACAGCGCCTTCGTCCGGAGGGGCAACTCTGGCAGCGAGAGCGATTCGCGGCCGAGCGTCTCCCCGCGGGAGGCGTCGCGGCGCTCGAACCCCGTGATGGTCTTTCGCATCGTCACGTCGGCGAACCGGACGACGCAGTCGTCGCGAGTCGACAGCGTCTTCTCCGCCAGGTCCGCCTCGACGGTTATCTCCTTGTCGTGGAGGACCCGGGTGTAGTAGTCCGCCCACGTCGGCGACAGTTCCGCCACGTCGCGCTCCAGGTCGAGGTCGACCACCTCGTAACTCTGGCCCTGGTGGTGGTAGATCGCTCCCGGGTGGACGTCGGTCAGGGCGTCCCCGAACGGCAGCGAGGCGATGACGTCGCCCGTGGAGCGGTCGAGCACGTCGACCTCGCGGTCGTCGATGGTCCGCAGGCTCATCTCGTGCTGGGGGCTGCCACCGCCGTCGTACGTCCAGCGTACCCCGGCGTCGGTTTGGCGGCGTTCGAGGTCGCCCTCGGATTCGAGGTCCGCCACGAGGTCGGGAAACGACTCCCCGAAGTGCTCCTCGTCGTCGGGCGACAGCCAGGTCTCGTGCGCCGCGGACGTGACGTGGTCCGGCAGCAGTTCGTCGTTCGCGGGGTTGACGACCGCCCGCTCGGGGTCGCCCTCGAAGAACTCGTCGGGGTTGCTCATCAGGTACTGGTCGAGCTGGTCCTCGCCCGCGACGAGCGCGACGAGGCTGGCGTCGTCGCCGCGGCCCGTGCGACCGGCCTGCTGGAACGCCGCCATCCGCGTGCCGGGGTAGCCGTCGAGCAGGACGGCGTCCAGTTCGCCGATGTCGACGCCGAGTTCGAGCGCGTTCGTACTCCACGCGCCCCTGACGTCCCCCGAGTGGAGACCCGTTTCGAGCTCCCGTCGGCGGTCGTTCCGGAGCGCCGCCTGGTAGGCCGCGATGCTGTCGGCGAGGTCGCTCCGGCCGCGCTCCCGGAGGTCCTCCTCGCTCTGCATGGCGTACTGCTCGGCGGCCTGCCGCGCTCGCGTGAAGGCGAGCGTCTGGTGGTCCCGGGCGACGAGGTCGACGAACAGGCGTCTCGTCTCGGTGTGGTTCGACCGCCTGCGCGTCGTGGCGCCGTCCTCGTACTCCGGCGGGTTCCACAGCAGCCAGTGGGTCGGCCCCGTGACGCTCGCGTCCTCGTCGACGAGACGGAACGACGACTCGGAGCGTCCCGTCACGCCGCTGGCGTGCTCGACGGGGTTGCCGATGGTCGCCGAACAGCAGACGACGTCCGGGTCCGCGTCGAAGCGGTCGCAGATTCGCGCCAGCCGCCGGAAGACGAGCGCGACGTGGCTGCCGAAGACGCCGCGGTACTCGTGGACCTCGTCGACGACGACGGTTTCGAGCCCCTCGAAGAACCAGTCCCAGAGGCGGTGGGCGTACGGCAACAGCGCGTAGTGGAGCATGTCCGGCGTCGTCAGCACGACCGTCGGCCGGCGGTCGCGGACGTCCCGCTTCTCCCCCTTGTCGAGCCGGCCGGTGTACTGGTCGACGGAGACGCGACTGCCGAAGCCGAGGTCGCGGGCGAGTTCGGACAGCGTCTCCTCCTGGTCGTTGATGAGCGCGTTCTGCGGCGCGACGTAGAGCGTGCGTCCGCCGTGGTCCATCGCGCGCTCGAACGCCGGGACGGTGTACGCGAGGCTCTTCCCGCTGGCGGTCCGCGTCGCGAGCACGACGTTCTCGCCGTCGCGGACCGCGTCGATAGCGTCCGCCTGATGGCGGTAGAAGCGCTCGATACCCCTGGACGCGAGCGCCGATTCGAGTCGCGATTCGACCGCGACCTCGCGGAACTCGCCGTCGCTCCCGGCGAGCGTCTCGTGGCGTTCGATCTGGCCCTCGTAGTACGGGCGGCCCCGAAGCCAGTCGATGGTCTCCTGCACTGGTTCCGTCTTGGTGACGGGGGATCTAACGCGTTTCGTCGCCCGCGGCGTTTCGCGTTCTCGTCGAGCGTTCGCTTACGCCCCGTCGGCGAGCGCCGAACGTACTGTGCCCGTCGTCGAGGAGCCACCTCGATACCCGCCGCGGAAACGGCCACGACGCCTTTACCAGAGGAGTAGGTTTCGGTATATCAAAACTTCGCTCGGAGACACAAACCAGAATTTAAATAATAGAAATACTATTTCGAAAAAGGGGAAGAAGACTATGTCTGACGAAGAAAAACAGCACGCCTCGGGAAGCATCGCACCGGGTGACACGAGCAAGCGAGTCGGGAAGGAGTTCGTCCGCGAGCGCGGCGGCGACCCCGACGAAATCTGCGAGAAGCTGGTCGACGCCATCGGCGCGGAGTTCACCACATACTACTACTACACCAACCTCCGCTGCTATCTCGCCGGCGAGGAGGATTACAAGGAGATAACGGAGGACGCCCGTCTCGAAGACCGCGCGCACTTCGAGCTCGTCTTCCCGCGGGTCTTCGAACTCGGCGGCAAACTGCCGACCGACATCCGCGATTTCGCGGACCGCGCGTCCTGTCCGGACGCCGAACTGCCGGACGACCCGACGCCGGAGAACATACTCGAAGTTCTGCTGGAGGCCGAACGCTGTGCCATCCGCACGTGGGCCGAGGTCTGCGACATGACCGAGGGATGCGACCCGCGCACCTACGACATGGCCCAGCGCATCCTCAACGAGGAGATCGACCACGAGGCGTGGTTCATCGAGCTCCTCAGCAAGGAGCGCGACGACGAGGTCAATCCGGCCGGCCACTTCGTCCGCGGCGAACCCGGCGACGCGCCGTACTCGACGAACAACCGGTTCAACGACTCGGCGTAACGCGACGACCGTCGTTCCTTTTCGAGCGAGACGCTCCGACGACCCCCTCGTCGAGTCGCAACTCCTGCTCCCGAACTGGCAAGAATAGTTAAGGGTTCGTTAACCGTTCTCGTGGTCGGGGGAACCAAAATGGCAGACGACGAACGACGACACGGCTCAGGAAGCGTCGAACCGGGAAGTACCGATAAACGAGTGGGGATGGAGACGCTTCGCGACCGGGGAGTCGACCCGGAAGAACTCCGGGAGCGACTCGTCGACGCTATCGGTGCCGAGTTCTCGACGTACTACTACTACACCAACCTCCGGATGCACCTTGCCGGTCACGAGGACTACAAGGAGATAACGGAGGACGCCCGCCTCGAAGACCGCGCACACTTCGAACTGGTCGCCCCTCGGGTGTACGAACTCGGGGGACACCTTCCCTACGACATCGACGAGTTCATGGGTCGGGCCTCCTGCCCGCACGCGGAGTTGCCGGTGCCCCACGAGGGAGAGGAACCGGACCTCTCGAACCTCGACGCCGAAGGCGTCCTCGAGGTCCTGCTGGAGGCCGAGCGCTGCGCCATCCGCACGTGGAGCGAAATCTGCGACATGACCCAGGGGAAGGACCCGCGCACCTACGACATGGCCAGCCGCATCCTGCAGGAGGAGATAGAACACGAGGCGTGGTTCGTCGAACTCCTCAGCATGGAGCGCGACGGCGAGATAAACCCGGCCGGCCACTTCGTCCGCGGCGAACCCGGCGAGGCGCCGTACTCGACGAACAACCGCATCAACGACTCGGCGTAAACGACACGCTCATCCGTTTTTGGTTGGTATCCTCTCCCGTGAGTAGCCACTCCGTCGACATCGAGGTGCCGGAGGACTGTGACGTCGACCAGGCCGGCGAGACGGTGACCATCGACGTCCCCGAAGACGAGTACGTCCTCGCCGCCGCGCGTTCCGAGGGTGTCTGGCTCCCCGCCGACTGCCAGCAGGGTTGGTGTACGACCTGCGCCGCCGAACTCCTCTCCGGCGAGATCGACCAGTCCGACGCCCGCCGCTACTTCGAGGAGGACGAGGACGCGGACATGATTCTTCCCTGCACCGCGAAACCGCGCTCGGACCTGACGATTCGGGCCTGCCAGCACGAGGAGATGCTCGACCACCGCGCCGCCCACGACAAGCCGCCGGGAAACTCCAAGCGCTGAACGCGTCGACCGCGGACGCTTATGCTCCGGGAGCCCGTATCTACGTCCATGAGCGACTACGACGCCGTGCTCGTCTTCGACGGGGACTGTCCGTTCTGCTCGGCGGCCGCCTCCGCGCTCCGGCGACTCCGGGACGTCGGCGCGATATCGTGGGAGGACGACGCCGCCCAGACGTTCCTCCGAGCGCAGTTCGGGGAAGCGCCGTTCGCGCTCGTCCTCGCCGACCGCCGGACCGGGACGGTGTACGTCGGCCGCGATGCCGCCCGCGAACTCTGTGACCGCGCCGGGATGCCGACGCTCGTCCAAGACATCGTCGGCGAGAACTACGAGTCCGTCGCGGACGCCATCCGGACCGTGACGGGCATGGACGGTGACCCCGACCCCTACCACGGGACCTTTCCGCTGGCCGAGAACGCCGACGCCGCGTTCGACGAGCTCGTCGCGAACGCCGGACACACCGTGAAGGTCCGCGGGTAATGACACTGCCGGGGCCCGGAGAACTAAACGCGGGGTCCGCCTATCTCTCGTCGTGTTCCCCGACATCGAGTACCTCGAATGGATAACGGGTCGTCCCGAGCGGGCGGACCACGACCTCGGGTCGAGCGACCTGCGCCGGAGACGACCGGAGGGAGAGGGCGTCGTCCCGCCGGCGCTCGAGAACCTCCCCGCCCCGCCGTCCGACGTCGGCCTCGACGCCCTGCTCGCGGACGCGTACGGCGTCGGCACCGAGAACGTCCTCGTCACGGCGGGTGCGACCCACGCCAACTTCCTCGCGGTCGCCGCGGCGCTCGACGGCGATGAGGAAGCGCCGGACGACGAAAAATCGCGACGCGAGCGAGTGCTCGTCGAGAAGCCGGGGTACGAACCGCTCACGGCGACCCCCCAGGGGTTCGGCGCGACCGTCGACCGCTTCCGCCGTACGCCGGACGACGACTACGCGCTCGACCCGGACCGCATCGCCGGCGCCGTCACGGACGCGACCCAATGTATCACGGTGACGAGCCGCCACAACCCGAGCGGTCGACTGTCGGACCGCGAGACGCTTACGGCCGCGAGTGGCGTCGCGGTAGACGCCGGAATCCCCCTCCTCGTCGACGAGGTGTACGCGCCGTTCGACGGTGAGCGCGGCGACGGCCCGCTCGGCGGTCCGACCGCGGCCGACCTGCCGAACGCCGTCGTGACGAACTCGCTGACGAAGTTCCACGGACTCGGCTCGCTGCAGGTCGGTTGGCTCGTCGCCGACGAGTCGTTCGTCGAGCGCGCACGGTCGGTCGGGTTCCACCTCCCTGACGTCGCCGGACCGAGCGTGACGCTCGCGCGTCGCGCGCTCCACGGCGAGGGCCGGCGGAGCGAGGCCCCCGCCGACGCTGACGCCGGTCGTCTCGACGACGACTCGCGCGCACGCATCGCCGAGAACCACGACTTGCTCGCCTCCTTCGTCGCAGACCGCGACGACCTCCACGGCTTCGTCGCGCCCGGTTGCACGTACGGCTTCCTCGCCCACGAGTCCGCGGACGGCGACGAAATCGCCGAGGCGGCGTGGGAGGCGGGCGTCCTCGTCGTTCCGGGGCGCTTTTTCGCCGACGCCGACCGGTTCCGGCTGAGCCTCGGTCGCGACTCTTCGGCGGCCCGCGCGGGACTGGACGCGTTCGGCGACGTGCTCGACTCGCTCTGACGGGTCGCCTCCGTGCGGACAGTACGGTTACCTGCCGCCGGAACGTAGCCGACCCCGTGCTCCCGTCGCTCCACCTGGACTGGCGACACGTCCTGTTCGCCAACTGGTCCGTCGACCCCGAACTGGTCGCCAGACAGATTCCAGACGCGCTGGACGTCCAGACACGGGACGGCCAGGCGTGGCTCTCCGTCGTCCCGTTCACGAACGCCAACGTTCGCCCGAGGCTGACCCCGAAACGGCTCGGTCGACGCCTCCCGGAACTCAACCTCCGAACGTACGTCACCTGCGACGGCGAGCCAGGCATCTACTTCTTCAACCTCGACGCCGACGGCCTCCTGAGCGTGCTCGGCGCGCGCCTCTCCCACCACCTGCCGTACTACTACGCCGACATCGACCTCTCGGTCGCGGACGGGGAGGTCCGCTTCGAGAGCCGCCGCCGCCATCCGGGTTCGCGCCCGGTCCGCGTCTCGGCCACGTATCGGCCGACCGGCGAGCAGTTCCGGTCCGACCCGGGGTCGCTGGCCGAGTTCCTCACCGAGCGCCACTGCCTCTTCACCGAGGCACAGGACGGGTCGATACGCTACACGACCGTGGCCCACGAACGATGGCCGCTGTACGACGCGGAGGCGACCGTCGACGCCGAGGACCTCTTTCGCGCCAACGGCTTCGACCGTCCCGCGGGCGACGCCGTGTTCTACTACAGTCCGGGAGTCGACACGCTGGCGTCGCCCAGTCGCCGTCTGGAGTAACGGCTCGACCGACCCGCGGTCCGACGCCGGGTCGTCCGACTCGTCAGCGTTGCGAGGGGGGACAACGTAAAACGTCTCGACGGCGTACGAGTACTGCTGTGCCAGAGGACGACGACCTTAGCTCCATCACGGGACTGCCGGAGGAACTCGGTATCGAAGAGGACCTCGGGCGGACGGAGCAACGAATCACGATACGAACGGAGAAACGCCGGTACGACAAGCCGGTCACCATCGTCACGGGTCTCGACCCGAACGACGTCGACGTCGGCGACCTCGCGTCCGAGTTGAAGAGCAAGGTCGCCAGCGGGGGGACAGTGAACGACGACGACGAGATAGAACTCCAGGGGGACCACCGCGACCGCGTTCAGGAGATACTGACCGACAAGGGGTTCACGGTCGAGTAGCGCGGAACGGGCGGGGATACCGGGCGAGGCGGGCGTTTCTCTTCTGCCGGCGGTAGCCGCTGCCCTGCCTCCGTCGGAGCCCGACGCTCGCGGCTCACTCGCCGAACTTCGACTCCTCGCGGTCCCGGAGTTCGACGCGGCGGATCTTCCCGCTGGACGTCTTGGGCAGTTCGTCGACGAACTCGACCCGACGGGGGTACTTGTACGGCGCAGTTTCCGCTTTCATGTACTCCTGTAGCTCTTCGACGAGTTCGTCGCCGCCCTCGCGGCCCTCGGCGAGCACGACGTACGCCTTGACGACGTTCCCGCGCTCCTCGTGCGGGCTGGCGACCGCGGCCGCCTCGGCGACGGCCGCGTGGCCGACGAGGGCGTCCTCCACCTCGAACGGGCCGATGCGGTAGCCCGAGGAGATGATGATGTCGTCGGCCCGGCCCTCGAAGAAGAAGTAGCCGTCCTCGTCGCGGGAGGCGAGGTCGCCGGTCCGGTAGTAGTCGCCAGCGAACGTCCGCTCGTCCAGGTGGGGCTTCTCGAAGTAGCCGTCGAAGATGGCGGGGCTGTCGACCGGCACCGCTATCTCGCCGATGTCGCCCGGTTCGACCGCCTCGTCGTCGTGGTCGAGCAGCGTCACGTCGATGCCCGGCACGGGCTTGCCCATGCTGCCGGGCTTCACGTCGATGCCGGGGTAGTTCGTCACGAGCGCGACCGTCTCGGTTTGGCCGTAGCCGTCTCGCGGGGTGACGCCGAACGCCTCCTCGAACGCCTGGATGGGCTCTCGGTTGAGCGGTTCGCCGGCCGACACCGCCTCCGTGAGCGAGAGGTCGTACGCGTCGAGGTCGGGATGCTGGGCGAACATCCGGTACTGGGTCGGGACGGCACAGAGGCGGGTCACCCCCTCCTCCTCCAGGAGGTCGAGGAACGTCTCCGCGTCGAACTCGCCGGCGTAGAGGAACTGCGGCGCGCCGGTCGTCAGCGCGACGCCGACGGGGCTCCAGAACCACTTCGCCCACCCCGTGCCGGTCGTCGCCCACAGCAGTTCGTCCGAGAAGTCGGTGTCGCGGTCGACGCCCCACCAGTAGCGTCCGTTGACGCGCTCGAAGCAGTGCATCCAGCGGTGGCGGTGGAGCACGGGTTTGGGCTGCCCGGTCGTTCCGCTGGTGTAGTTGATGGACATCGGGTCCGACGCCGACAGGTCGGGACCGTCGTGGTCGGCGGCCGCGCCGTCGATCAGGTCCGAGAAGGACCGCCAGTCCGCCGTGCGTTCGCTCCCGTCGGTCTCGTCGCCCAGCACGACGAAGGTGTCGAGCGGCGTCTCCGCCGCGACGTCCTCGACCATGTCGGTCAGGTCGGCGTGACACACCATCGTCGTCGCGTCGCAGTCGTTCGCGCGGAAGGCGATGTCCTTCGGTTTCAGCATGGCCGAGGAGGGGACGAGAATCGCGCCGCGAGCCAGCGCGCCGAGTTGCACCGCGAATACGTCCGGGTCGCGCGGCAGGAGATGCATCACGCGGTCGCCCTCGCCGACGCCCAGCGCTTCGAGGGCGTTGGCGAACCGGTTCGCGTCGTCGCGCAGGTCGGCGTAGGTGCGCTCTTCCTCGCGGCCCGCTTCGTCCCGGAATCGCACGGCGAGTCGGTCGCCGAAGGCGTCTGCGTGGTCCTCGACGACGGCCGGGATGGCGTAGTCGTCCGGAATCTCCCAATGGAACGACTCGCGTTCGCGCTGATAATCGATCTCCATGACGGAGGAAACGTGGACGTTCGATTATTTGGATTTATCGCGACGTATAAGGAAGTTGACTCCCCCGACCGGAGCGGCCGGGGACGTTCAGGGGCGGGAGACGTCGAGGCGGAACAGACAACCTTTTAGGGTAGCCTAAACCATCACGTACCGAGAGATGAGCGAGGAGGACATCTGCGTCGTCGTACCGACCATCCGAGAACCGGAGTGCGTGCGCGACTACGTCGGAAACGCCCGCGACCACGGCTTCGACACCGACCGCCTGCACTTCGTGCTGGTCACCGAATCGTTCTGCGACACCGACGCGATGGAGGCGATGCTCGACGACCTCGCAGTCTCGGGTGGGGTGTTCGACGGTCCCCGCCGCGAACGGTGGTTCGACGAGCGCGGCGTCGCGGAGTACGACCATCTGGTCCCCGAGGCCAGCCACGCCCAGACCAGTTTCGGCCTGCTGTACCTGTGGGCGGGCGATTTCGAGTACGGCGTCTTCGTCGACGACGACACGCGTCCCCTGCCGGACGTGGACTTCTTCGGTCGCCACCTCCGGAACCTCCGGTACGAGGGGGAGATCGAGCGAGTGTCCTCCGACGAGAACTGGGTGAACGTCCTCTACCAGAACGCCGACGACCACGGCCTCTACCCCCGGGGCTACCCCTACTCGGCGATGGACGAGGAAACGGCGACGGAGCGGGCCCGCGTCGGCGACGTGGTCGCCTCGCAGGGCCTCTGGACGAACGTGCCCGACCTCGACGCCGTCCGCATCCTGATGGACGGCGACCTCCGGGGACAGGCCCAGACGCGCACGTCCCCGGCGGACTACGGCGAGAACTTCGTCGCCGCGTCGGGGAACTACCTCACGGTCTGCTCGATGAACCTCGCGTTCCGCCGGGAGGTCGTTCCCGCGTTCTACCAGTTGCCGATGGACGACAACCCCTGGGACGTGGGGCGGTTCGACGACATCTGGAGCGGCGTCTTCCTCAAGCGCGCCTGCGACGTGCTCGGCAAGCAAATCGTCAACGGCGCGCCGCTCTGCCGACACGACAAGGCCCCGCGCTCGACGTTCGGCGACCTCAACAACGAGGTCGCAGGCCTGGAACTGAACGAGCACCTCTGGACGCTCGTCGCGGGAGACGGCGAGGAGGCGGACTCGTTCGCCGAGGCGTACGCGGCGATGGCGGCCACGCTCGCCGACGGCGACTACGACGAGTACGAGAACGGCGCGTTCCTCAACTACGTCGGCGAGCACATGGTGGACTGGCTCGCCTGCCTCGACGAACTCGACGCCGCCCGCGAACCGGTCCCGGCCGACGACTAGGTCCGGAGCGGCGCGCGGTCCACGTCGCTTCCATCGGCGAACCTCGACTCGACGACTCCGGTTCCGCGCGGGGTGACGCCGTGGTTGACCGCGCCCGTGCCGGCGACGACGAGGCGGCGGTCGACGGCAGTCGACTCCCTCGACCGACGGGTTCTTCCTGTCCGGTGCGAACCGCCGCTCGCGTCCGGTCCACGGAATAAACCGGTAGGTATAAACACTTTAGGCCGGCCTAATCTATGGTATGGAGCGACGCGACTCCGCTGGCTACGAAGGCAACGACGGGGGTCGCCGCCGGTTTCTGGCCGCAGTTGGTGCCGGTGCCGTCGGCGCGACGGCCGGCTGTCTCGGCGGACTGATGGACGGCAGCGACGGCGGCGGCGGTGGGGGCGGAAACAACAGCACCGACGTCGCGGGCCAGATAGGCTCGGGACGGTCGCCGTTCGGCAACCGCGGGCCACCCGGCGGCACGTCGATGCAGGAGATGCCGGACCTGAAGGGCAAGCTAACTCTCTACTCGGGGCGCGGACAGGCGCTCGTCGGCGAACTCATCGGGTTCATCGAGAACCTCTACGACGGCTTCGAGGTCAAGACGCAGTACGGCGGCTCGACCGAACTCGTCCAGCAGATCCAGACCGAGGGGAAAAACAGCCCCGCCGACGTGTTCTACTCCGTCAACGCGGGGTCGCTGGGGATGCTCTCGGAGGCCGGTCGAACGACGAAGCTCCCGAAGGACGTGTTGACCATGGTCGACGAGCGGTTCCACGACCCCCAGGGCAAGTGGGTCGGTACCTCCGGGCGCGCGCGGTCCGTTCCGTTCAACACGAACGCGTTCGACGAGAGAGCGATTCCGAACGACATCTTCGCGTTCCCGAACCAGAAGAAGTTCGACGGCAAGATGGGGTGGGCACCATCCTACGGTTCGTTCCAGGCGTTCGTCACCGCGATGCGCCTGCTGAACGGCCGGCAGAAGACCAAGCAGTGGCTCCAGGCGATGAAACGCAAGAAGATCGTCAAGAACTACTCCGACGAGTTCCTCGTCGCGCAGGCGGTCGCCCGCGGCGAAATCAAGGCGGGGTTCACGAACCACTACTACATCCAGCGCGTACTCGCCGGGAACAAGAACGCCTCCATCGGCACCGCGTTCACGAAGAACGACGCGGGGTCGATGTTCAACGTCGCGGGTGCGGCCGTGGTGAACACGACCGGCAAGAAGCAACTGGCGTCGAACTTCGTTCGCCACCTGCTGTCGGCCGAGGCCCAGGAGTACTTCGCCGTGAAGACCTACGAGTACCCGCTGATTCCCGAAGTCCAACCGCTCGGCCGTCTGCCGACCATCGACGAACTCGAACCGCCGGCAAACCTCGACCTCGGCCAGCTCTCGAAGCTGAAACCGACGCTCGACCTTCTTCGAGAGGTCGGACTCCTCTGACATGAACGCCGAAACCGAGCGGACGAGCGAGCGTTCGGGGTTGCGCGAGCTACCCCTGGGCCTCGTCCTGCTCGGTGGTGTGGTGTCGGCCGCCGTCCTGCTACCGCTCCTGTGGCTCGTCGGCATGGCCGCGGGCGTGGGGCAGGCCCGCGCCCTGGAACTGCTGACCAGTTCGCGCACCGTCCAGGTGCTTCTCAACAGCGCGCTGCTGGTCGTCGGCGTCACGGGCGCGTCGATTCTGCTCGCGGTGCCGCTGGCGTACCTGACCGTCCGGACCGACCTGCCGTTTCGGCGGTTCTGGACCGTCGCGGTGTCGCTCCCGCTGGTCATCCCGAGCTACATCGGCGCGTTCGCGTTCGTCTCGGCGTTCGGTCCTCGCGGCGAACTCCAGCAGCTACTCACACCCTTCGGCGTCGAGTCGCTGCCGGCCGTCTACGGCTTCGAGGGTGCGCTGCTCGTACTGACGCTGTACACCTACCCCTACGTCTACATCACGACGCGCGCCTCGCTGAAGTCCCTGGACACGACGCTGGTCGAAGCCGCGCGCACGCTCGACCACTCGCGCTGGGACGCGTTCAAGCGCGTCACGCTCCCGCAGGTCCAGCCCGCCATCGCGGCCGGGAGCCTGCTGGTCGCACTGTACGCGCTGTCGGACTTCGGCACGCCGGCTATCATGCAGTTCGACGTGTTCACTCGCGTCATCTACGTCGAACAGCAGATAGGCCGGGACTACGCCTCCCTGCTCTCGCTCGTCCTGGTCGCGGGGACGCTGGTCATCCTCGCCGTCGAGTCCCGCATCCGGGGCGAGGAGCGTGACGCCGGTCGGCAGAGCGGCCGAGCGGACGACCGGGTGCGACTCGGCCGCTGGCGGTGGCCCGCGATGGCGTTCCCCGCGCTCGTCGCTGGTCTGGCGCTCGCGGTACCGCTCGCCATCCTCGCGCTGTGGCTGGTCGGCGGCGGTTCCGAGTACGCCACGACGCTCGAGTTCGAGTGGCAGTACGTCACCAACTCCGTCTACGTCGCCGCCCTGGCGGCGCTGGCCGCGACGCTGGCAGGCCTGCCCGTCGCGTACCTCGCCGCCCGTCACGACTCCGTGCTCACTGACGCGTACGAGCGCCTTTCGTACGTCGGCTACGCGGTGCCGGGGGTCGTCCTGGGGCTGGCGCTCGTGTACTTCGGCAACCGCTACGCCACGCCGCTGTACAAGACCGTCCCGCTGCTGGTGTTCGCCTACGTCGTCCGCTTTCTGCCCCAGTCGGTCGGGTCGACGCGGGCGTCGTTCCTGACGGTGAACCCGCAGTTGCCGGAGGCGGCCCGGACGCTCGGCCGCACCACGGTCGGTGCGTTCCGGGCGGTCACGCTGCCTCTCATCGCGCCGGGACTCCTCGGCGGGGCGGCGCTCGTCTTCCTGACGACGATGAAGGAACTGCCGGCGACCCTGCTGTTGCGGCCCATCGGCTTCGACACGCTGTCGACGTTCATCTGGCAGGCACAGAAGGCGGGCCACTTCGGCGCGGCCGCGGTGCCCGCGCTCGTCCTGCTGGTCGTCTCCGGACTCTCGATGCTCGTGATACTCTCACGGGAGGGATACGATGTCAGATAGTCAACTCGCAAGCGGCCCCGAGAACGTACCGACCGACGACCGACCGTCGAGCGAGACGGTGCTCGAACTCCACGACGTGGTCAAACGCTACGGCGGCGGACCGCGCGTCATCGACGACCTCTCGCTGTCCGTGCGCGACGGCGAGATACTGACCCTGCTCGGCCCATCCGGCTGTGGCAAGACGACGACCCTGCGGCTCGTCGCCGGTCTCGAACGCCCGGACGGCGGCGAGGTGGTGCTAAACGGCAGCGCCGTCGCCGGGAACGGCTCGTTCGTCGCCCCCGAGCAGCGCGGCATCGGCGTCGTCTTCCAGGAGTTCGCGCTGTTCCCCCACCTGACGGCCGAGGAGAATGTCGCGTTCGGGCTGACGGACGTCTCCGACGCCGAGCGCGAACGCCGCGTCGACGAGATGTTCGACCTTGTCGGCCTCCACAGTCACCGCGACAGCTACCCCGACGAACTGTCGGGCGGCCAGCAGCAGCGGGTCGCGCTCGCGCGCTCGCTCGCGCCCGAACCCGACATCCTCCTGCTGGACGAGCCGTTCTCGAACCTCGACGTCGACCTCCGCGTCGAGATGCGCGAGGAGGTGCGGCGCATCCTGAAGGAAGCGGGGGTGACCGCCGTCTCCGTCACCCACGACCAGGAGGAGGCAATGTCCATCAGCGACCGGGTCGCCGTGATGAACGGCGGCGAGATAGAGCAGGTCGGTGCGCCGGAACAAGTGTTTCAGCATCCGGAGTCGCGGTTCGTCGCCTCCTTCCTCGGCCACGCCGGCTTCCTCTCGGGGTACGTCGACGGCGACGAGGTGCTGACCGGCGTCGGGCCCATCCCGCGCGACCAGATTCACGGCCTCGCGAGCCAGTACGACAAGACCCGCGTCGACGTGCTCGTCCGCCCGGACGATCTGGAAGCTGTCCCCGCCGACGCCGACGTAGCGGACGGCCGCGTCACCTACCGGCGGTACCTCGGCCCGACCGTGCTCTACCGGGTCGAACTCGATGCCGGCGACGATGACGACGACGCCGACGTGCTCCAGTGCATGCACAACCACGACCGGCAGATTCCGCTCGACACGCCCGTGAACGTCGAACTCGCCGCGGACCACGACCTCGCGTGGTTCCCCCGCGGCCAGCGCGAGACCCAGGCTCGCGCCCCCGAAGCCGACTGATGAACCTACGGCGCGCACTCAGGGAGCCGACCGGCCGACCGCGCGTCGATCGCACTCTCCGCGCAGTCGCCGTTCCCCTCGCGGTCGGCCTGCCCGCGGCCGTCGTCGTCCTCTGGCTCTCGACCACCGTCTTCCCCTACCTCTCGGTCAACCACGACGAGGGCGTCTACCTCCAGCAGGCCGCCATGTTGCTCCACGGTCGGCTGTTCCTCCGGACGCCGTTTCCCGACGCCTTCCGCCCCTGGTTCTTCGTCGTCGACGGCGACCGCATGTACTCGAAGTACACCCCTGTCCCGGCCGCCGTCTTCGCGCTCGGGAAACTCGCCGGGAGCTACCGCTACGCGCTCGCCGGCGTCGCCGCCGCCAACGCCGCGCTCGTCGTCGCGCTGACCCGCGACGCCTTCGACACCCGAACCGGCCTGCTGGCCGGAATCGCCCTGCTCGGGACGCCGCTCTTCCTCATCACGTCCGCCACCTTCCTCCCGTACGCGCCGACGACGATGCTGAACCTCGCGTTCGCCGCCGCGTACGTCCGGGCGGTCCGCCGGGACGACCGCCGGTGGGCCGCGCTCGCCGGTTGCTTCGTCGGTCTCGCGTTCTTCGCACGGCCGTACACCGCGGTCCTGTTCGTCGTTCCCTTCGCCGCGCACGCCCTGCTGGAACTCGCCCGCGCGCGGCCGGCCGACCGCTCGCTTCGCAATCCCTCGTCGCTGTTCGACTCCCCAACGTTCCGCCGAATCGCGGGCCGCTACGCCGTCGTCTCGGCGCTGGGGCTCACCTGGGTCGGGGTCACGCTCGCGTACAACTGGCACGTCACTGGGTCGGTGCTCCGGTTCCCCTACGCCGCGTTCGCGCCGCACGACGGCCTCGGCTTCGGTCGCCGCGAACTGCTCGGGTACGAGCGCGACTACACGCCGCTGCTCGCGCTCCGGGCGAACGCCCGCGTGCTGTGGTCGTTCGCCACCCAGTGGACCGTCGCCGCGCCCCTCGGCACCCTCCTCGCCGCCGCCGGCCTTGGAACGTTCGTCGCGCGCGCGAGGGCCACGTGGTCCGGCCTCGGAACGACCGGCCGTCCCGGCCTCTCGGACCTCGAACTCCGGGCCGTCTTCGCCGGCCTCCTCCTCTCGGTCGTCGCCGGCAACGTCTACTTCTGGGGGAATCTCAACGTCCTCGCGGAACTGGATAATCCCGGGGACGGCTTCATCGCGCTGTTCGGTCCGTTCTACCACTTCGACCTGCTGCTCCCCCTCTCGGCGTTCGCTGCCAGCGGAACCGTGGCCCTCGCGTCTCGCGTCCGCAGGCTGGTTCGCGCTCGCCTCGACCGCTCGCAGACCCGGGCCGTCCTCCTCGCACTGCTGCTGGTCGCCGCGCCGGTCCTCGCCGTCGCCGAACAGCGCGCTGTCTCGCGGCCCGTCTCGGCCAACGCGGACCTCTCGGAGAAGCACGCCGCGGCCTACCAGCCGTTCGAGCGACGCGACCTCTCGAACGCCCTCGTGTTCGTTCCGACGCCGTACGGCGACTGGCTCAACCATCCGTTCCAGGCGTTGCGAAACGACCCGTCGCTGCGCGGCGACGTGGTGTACGTCCAGGACCGCGGTGCAGCGGGCGACTTCCGCATCGTCGACGCCTACGACGACCGGAAGCTCTACCGGTACACCTACCGCGGACGGTGGTCGCCGGCCGCCGACGCGACGGTGACGCCCGCACTCCAGCGTCTCCGCGTCCGGGAGGGCGAGCGCGTTCGCGTGACGACGACCGTCGGGATTCCCGACGACACCCGCGGCGTCAATGTCCGACTCGAAGCCGGCGACCGGGCGGCGACCTACTCGCTGACCCGAACCGGCGACGACCGCGCGACGCTGACGTGGGTCGTCACGCCCGACGGAGCCCGGGTCGTCGACGCCGTCGGCGCAAACCTCACGGAGACGGGACGGACGCGCGTGCCCGTCGACGGCGCGGAGAGGGTGTCGCTCGCCGTGACCGTCGTCCAGCCCGGCGGGTCGACGTTCACCTACCGACTGGAGGCGTCGATGCTGGCGGCGAACGGGACGGTTCGGACGCTCTGGCCCCCGGAGGAACGGCTCTGCCGGCTGACGGTCCACTGCGGGCGCGAGGGAACCTACCTGCCGGGCGAGACGACGCTGGACGGTGCCTTCGTCAACGCGACGGTGGAGACGGACCCCTGACGATGCGCCGGAGTCGCTCCTGGAGTGCGACCTTGGCGATGGACTTCGCGATGGCGGCGCCGCCGGAGAGGGGGTCGAGTTTCGTCTCCCCCAGCCGCTCGTCGTACGCGATGGGAATCTCCTTGACGCGGTACCCGCGTACGAGCGGCCTGACGAGGAGTTCCGCCGAGAGGCCGGTGTTCTCCGTCCACGAGATGTGCTCGAAGACCTCCTTCCGATAGGCGCGCATCCCGGTCGTCGTGTCGTGGACGCGTTCGCCGAGCAGTAGACTCGCCAGCGCCGCGAACGCCCGGTTCCCCCAGCGGTTCAGCTCCGGCATCGCCTGCGCGCCGTAGTAGAGGCGGTCGCCGCTGACCACGTCGTACCCCTCGTTTATGGCGTCGAGGAACGCCGGCAACTGCTCCATCGGGTAGGTGTCGTCGCAGTCGGTAGTGACGACGACCGGACGTTCGGCCGCCAGCAGCGCCGCTCGTACCGCGACGCCGTACCCCTCCGGCTCCTGGCGGATGACCCGCGCGCCGTGCTCCCGAGCTATCTCCGGCGTCCGGTCCGTAGAACCGTCGACGCACACCATCTCGGCCCGCCCGTCCGTCACGCGCTCCACGTCCGAGAGCACTGCATCGATAGCCTCCTCCTCGTTGTACGTCCCCATCACGACGCTCACGTCGTCGAACGTGAAGCCCTCGTGCTCCTGCGGGTCGCTCATTGGCAGTCGGTAGCTCCCCGGCGAACTTGAGCGTTCAGATTCGACGGAACGCGGCGTCGCTCCGGCCGTCGTCGTCCGTCCGTCCGTCCGTCGATTCTCGCGATTCGGCCACCGCCACGTATATGCTACCGTCTCACGTACGTCCGTCCGGCATGCCCGGCAAGCAACTGCTGATGATAGTTGGCGACTTCGGCGAGGACTACGAGATCATGGTACCGTTCCAGGCGCTCCAGGCGGTGGGCCACGAGGTGGACGCCGTCTGTCCGGAGAAGGGGAGCGACGAGACGGTCAAGACGGCGGTCCACGACTTCCGCGGCGACCAGACGTACGTCGAGTCCCGCGGCCACGACTTCGCGCTGACGGCGTCGCTCGACGACGTGGACCCGGCGGAGTACGACGGACTCGTTCTCCCCGGCGGTCGCGCGCCGGAGTACCTCCGGACCTACGACGAGGTCCTCGACGTGGTCCGTCACTTCGACGAGGCGGACAAACCCATCGCGGCCATCTGCCACGCCGCACAGATTCTCGCCGCGGCCGACGTCGTCGAGGGCCGGACCTGTTCGGCGTATCCCGCCCTCCAGCACGACGTGGAGGACGCCGGCGGCGAGTACTACGACGGCGTCACGACCGACGGCAACCTCGTCACCGGCCGCGACTGGGGCGACCACGTCGAGTGGATCGCCCAGTTCCTCGACGTACTCGGAACCGAGATAGAACACGGCCAGTCGGCCGAGGCGGCCCAGGACTGACCGCGACTCCGTTTCGCCGCGCCGGCGTCGCTGTCCGGACCGTGCGCGGACCGAACCCTCCGAACTCGGCTGCGGTGCCCTCTCCGGGTGTTTTTTCGAACGTTCGGCATTCGACCGCCCAGCAATTTGGTATAGCGAAATACGATTCATACGACGCGTGCGAGACGCCGTCCGACCGACGGCTTCGGCCACGTTGACGGTGAACCGACGGATTTCGCGCTCGCGAAGCCACCGCGGCAGTGCCCGCGTTCGATCCGCGAGGTGCAAGGCAGCCGATTCGTCTCACAGTCCGCGCTGTTCCGCAGAGGGTCGGCCCCTCCGAGGTCGAGCGACACCTTCGGCGGGACTCCACGAAGTGCGCGTCTGCGAGGGTGGGAGAGGCGCGCCACGAACGCGACGGTTCCGGGGTTCGGCGTCCGCGTAGACAGCACCCGATACGTGACGGTCACTCCTCCTCGTCGGTCCCGACCATCAGGGTATGCTGAACGAGATTCGCACAGGCACGCCGTATCCGCTGGGAGACGGCGTTCGACGAGACGCCGAGGACGTCGGCCAGTTCTTCGGTCGAGAGGTCACGCGGCACGCTGAAATAGCCCTTCCGCGAAGCCGCGACCAAGGTGTCGCGCTGTTCCGTGGTCAACCCGTATTTGCGTTGCCGCGGAGCGGACGGATGGTAGACTTTCCCGACCTCGAATCGGTGGCCTCTCTCCGCGAAGTGGTCGTGGAACGACGAAACCTGTTTCTCCTCGGAAAATCGCAGTCTGAGCCACCAGTTCGGAGCTTGTGCCTGCGCTTCCAGGATGGTCGCCTCCTGGTCGATCATCTCGTTGACCAATTCGATAACCGAATCGCTCCAGTGTATCTTGTACAGAACGTCGCTGTCGGCCTCCTCGATGACGGCCATGCTCGCGACCGTCGGGTCGTCCTGCATGGCCCCGTGGAACCGCTCGAAATCGCCACTGGATGCCCAGAGAAACGGAAGTGCCCACTCCGCACTGTGCGATGCCAACCGTTCCGCTTCGACGGTCATATCCGGGGCGGCTGTCAGTGCTCGTTGGAGCGTGAACGCTTCGGCCGGAATGGTGAAATCTGCGATGACACTCATACCTATTCAAGAGCGAGCACGCCAATAAGACCGGTGACGGCGCTCGTCGCGCACCACGAACCGAACTCCTGCGAACGACTGGTGAGCAGCACGAAGACTTCGTTACGTTCGAGTGAGCTTCACTGACCCCGTCGGTCGGTAGAGCGGCGTTCGCTGAACCTGATTCTCGATATCTCCCTATTACGTTCGGGAGTCCCCGTCTCGCTGCCCCACAGGACTATCCGATTAGAGACCCTAAAATGGGGGATGGCAGACAACAAGAATAGCCGAGACAAGAAAGCGCACGACGACGAAAGACGCCAGCGAGAGCGCGACATGGCCGAGGAACTGGAACGCAAAGACGAAAAGGAGCCACCGGTCGACGAGGCAGAACTCACCGCTTTCGAGACGGAACTCGAATCTCTGGAATTTCCGGCGACGGGGACCGACGTCGTCGCGGCGGTCGGCGACCGCGAGGTCGAATCGGACGACGGGACGTACACCGTCGAGGAACTGGTACCGGACACGGACGAGGAGACGTTCGGTTCTCCCACTGCTGTCCGGGCGCGGGTACAGCGGCCGACGGTCGCCGCGGCCATGAAACAGATCGTGGAAGCCAGCGAGATGCTCCCGAACGCTGATCTCCGTGGCTCACAGCTCGAAGCCTACGAGAAGACGCTTCGGGAACTCAAAGCGATCGACGCCGACGACGACGACGAAGGGATTCAGGCCATCAGCGACTGGATCGTCGAGCGAATTCGCGACAAAGAAAAGCTTCCGGGGTCCCGGGCTGTACGCCGGCAAGCGGCGAAGTACTGTCGGGCGAACGGGTACCAGATCCGGAACGACGAGTGGCTCGGCATATAGACCGGCGACCAGCGCCCGACCGTGAGAAATGATGGCCGTCGGTATTCAGGAGGGGCGATTCGTACCGCGGACCGATGGGCCTCGGTGCCCTTACGAACCCCATACTCGACACGCAACGTCCGTCACCCACCGAATTCGAACGGAAGTTCTCCAGCGCGGACGGCGGCGGTCGGAACCTTCGCACCGAGTTCAGTATAGCGAATACGATTTACGAGCTTCGTCTCGGACTACAGCAGCGAGTAGACGTTCGCCTCGTACACCTCACGCACCCGGTCGCCCCAGTTGTGGGTGTAGGTGTCGATGATGTCGCTCGCCACGTCGCCGCGGAGGTACTTGACGATGCCCCGGTCGCCGGTCCGGTCCCGGAGATGCGTGGTGAAGAAGTGCCGAAAGTAGTGCGGCGTGACGTTCTCCTCCGCGCCGCCGCCGGTCCGGTACCAGCCTGCCTCCCGGGCGTGGCGTTCGACGACGTGTCGGACGGTCTTCGGCGTGACGCGGGACCCCCAGTCGCCGCTCGTGCTAACGAACAGCGGGGCGGCGGGCGACCGCGCGTCCGGCCGTACCGCCAGCCAGCGTACCAGCGTCGCCCGGAGTTCGTTGTCCACGGGAACGACGGTCCCTCGCTTGCGCTTGTTCGAGGCGCTGCGCTCCTCGCCGTTGACCACCTCGCCGCGCGAGACGTCGGCTGCGACGTACAGCGAGTCCGGTCTTCCGTCCAGTTGCGGGCGCTGGCCGAGTTCGAACGTCGCGCGTGCGTCCTCGTCGGTGAGGTTCAGGTCCCGGAGGTCGAGGTTGCAGAGTTCGCCGACGCGCATCCCGGTCTTCAGCAGCGTGACGACGAACGCTCGCTCCAGCGGATGGCGAATCCCGTCGACGAACGCCGCCATCCGCGGAATCGAGATCTCGCGGCGCGTCGGGTCCTTGTCGATGGATTCGTGCATCTCCTCGACGACGAGCGCCATCGGGTTCGAGTCGAACGCGCCGACCTGGGTCATGTAGGCGTAGAACCGATGCAGATAGGAGGCGTAGGTGGCGACCGTGCTCTCGGCGTTCTCGCCGCGGAGCGTGTGAATCCAGGCCATGCACTCCCGGCGACGCGAGTCGCCGGGTGCGACGGCCCGCCCCGAGGGGTTTCGGTCGGGGTCGTCGAGGAAGGACTCGAACTCCCGGAGGACGCGTTCGTACGCCCCGCGAGTGCGCTCGCTCTTGCCGTGGAACTCCAGGTCCTGGAGGAAGTAGCCCACTGGGTCCTCTGGGTCCGTCTCGCCCGCTGCCGGACTACTCGCCATCGTTCACCTCCACGAGCACGTACCCGCCGTGGCGTCCGCTGTACCGGACGCGGTTCTCGTCCTGGAGGTCGCCGAGCGCGTCGTCGAGTCTGTCCTCGAAGTCCCCGGCCAGTCGCTCGACGAGCTCGTCCCACGAGAGCGGCTCGTCGGCCAGGATGTCGAGGACGGCGTCTTCGAGGCCGTCACCCCCAGGGTTCGAACCGCCTTCAGGGGGTTCCGCAGAGCCGAGGTCGAATCCCCGCCGTCCCGCCTGTACCATCGTCCTGACGAACTCGCTCTGGCTCATGTCGAGGTCGTCGGCGTGGGCCTTCCACTCGGATTTTTGGTACTTCGGCACGTAGGTCTTCACGACAGCGCGGTCCGTCCCGTCGTCGGGCATGAACGGGGCATCTCACCCCCTCCACTTCAACTTGTCCCACGAATCGTGATAAGCGAACTTATATCCTCAATTAGTACTCTCACTGCTGCCGGATATGGTTGTTATCTCGGTTAACAGCACTCTCTAACCACCCATCGTAGTACCAGCAATGACGATAACCTCGACGGCGACGAGGACGGTCGTCGGGGAGATTCGGTTCGATTCCGAACTGCGCGTCGCTCGGCGGAGGTGTCGAGGCCAGCGGTCAGGGCGTCGGCGCTGGTGCTCGGCGAGTGAGAGGGTTCTCGGCGGCGCTGGGAGAGATGGAAGCATCGGTCGAAATACGGGCGACTCTGTTTGAGGAGGCGAGTGAGTTCGCTGTCATTGTTGCCACGAGCACGCACCCGGTTGAACGGTCGTGGAATCGGTCCCTCGGCCGGTGGCGGTCGGGGCATCCCGACGTCGACCGTGCGCACTCTCCGGAATGCGACTGCAGTCCGCTACGTGCCTGGTGTGAAGAGCGTCGTCTGGTAGTCGACCGTGTGGCGACGTGTGGCGGGGTGGGCGATGGAGTGTCGACGACCGGTCGTCGGTTCCGTCTCTCGCACGGAGCGGTCGTCGGGGGTCCGATGCGGGCAAAAAACGAGTGCCGGTGAGTGACGGAGTCGTCGGTCGACGTCACGACGCCGTCCGACGAGCGACTCGTAAACCACATACGGCTATATCCAACGCCGGGGGTGTCGGCGGGGAATTGCGACCGTCAGGATTCGACCTTGTCGGCGTAGCGTTCGAGTTCGGCGGCGAGTTCGCGGGCGCGGTCCGGGGAGAGCGTCACGGTGTCGGCGTGGGCCGGCAGATTGTCAAGTTGCGTGTTGTCAAGTTCGAGCTGGAGCGTCACCACCTCGGGGTCCTCGACGCGAGGCGTGCTCACGTCCAGAACGGCGTCGGCCTCGTCGGTCCAGCCGTGGCCCTCGGCGACGGCGTCGAGCAGGTCGAAGGTCGTGTAGGCGGTGACGCTCATCACCCGGTCGGCCATCTCAGTCGTCCCCCGAGACGGGCTGGTCCTCCGGGCTGTTCGGCGCGGGACTCGACTCCAGTCCGTCGTCGTCGGCGTACGGGTACCACGTCTTCTTGGTGTTGTGCATGTACGGATCGTCGTAGGAGGTCTCCTCCGGCTCTACGAGTTCGGCCAGCGTCTCCTCGTCACGAGCCTGGACGAACTCCCGGAACGTCTCGCCGTCTCCCCGCTCGGCGGCGTACCCCTCGACGAGGTTCCGTATCGCGCCGGGCACCTCGTCGACCGCGACGCGCTCGCGGACCCAGTCCGCGAACGCCGGATTCTCGCCGAGTCCGCCGCCGAGACCGATGTCGAGCGCCTCGACCGGTTCGCCGTCCTTGCGCGTCTTCATCCCGCGGAGGCTCACGTCCGCGATCTGGGGCTGGGCGCAGGAGGCCGTACAGCCCGAGAGGTGGATGTGGAAGTTCTCCACGTCGTCGGGCAGGTCGACGTTGTCGACGAGCCAGCGCGAGAACCGGACCTGTCGGTTCTTCGTCTCGACGATGGACAGCGAGCAGAACTCCGTGCCCGTGCAGGCGATGGAGCCGCGCTGGAAGGGGTGCGGGTCCGGACTGTAGTGCTCGAGGACGGGCTCGTCGAGGAGGTCGTCGACGTTCTCCTCGGGGACGTCCGTCAGGAGGATGTTCTGGCGCTGGGTGAGCCGAGCCTCGCCGGAGCCGTGCTTCTCGGCGACGTCGGCGATTTCTATCAAGTCCTCCGCGCCGACGCGGCCGACGAGCACGTTCAGGCCGACGTAGTAGTTCCCGTCGTTCTGCCGGTGGACGCCGACGTGGTCGGCGTGGCCGTGGTCCTCCGGAACGCCCGCGTTGTAGGAGTACTGCTCCCGGAGGTCGCGCCCCGCCGTCTTCAGTTCGAAGTCGACGTAGTCGTCTTGGAGGACGCGCCGGAGCTTCTCGGTCCCCCACTCGTCGACGAGGAACTTGATGCGGGCGCGCCGGCGGTTGTCGCGGTTGCCGTGGTCGCGGAACAGCCCGGAGAGGCCACCCAGCACGTCGACGACCTCGTCGGGTTCGGCGAACACGTCGATGTCGCGGGCGAACCGCGGTTCCCGACCCGCGAGACCGCCGCCGACGCGGACGTTGAACCCGCGGACCTGCTGGCCGTCGATTTCCTTCTCCGCCGGTTCGATGCCCACGTCGTTGATGTCCCCTTGGCCGCAGCCCTCCCGGCAGCCCGTGACGGACACTTTCCACTTCCGGGGCAGGTTCGCGTAGTCAGGGTTGCCCTTGAGGTTCTCCTGGAGGTCGTCGACGACGGGCAGGGCGTCGACGAACTCGCGTTCGTCCTTGCCGGCGACGGGACAGCCGACGATGTTGCGCCACGAGTCGCCACAGGCCTGCTTCGTCGAGAGACCGGCCTCCTCCAGTCGGTCCCATATCTCGGGGACGTCTTCGATGTTTATCCAGTGGAGCTGGACCGCCTGCCGAGTGGTCACGTCGGCGTAGCCGTTCCCGAACTCGGGATTCGCGGCCGGGCCGGTGGCGTAGTCGCGCGCTATCTCGCCGATGACGCGCAACTGACCTGGGTCGAGCACGCCGCTCGGCGGCCCGATGCGCATCATGAAGTAGCTCTCCTGTCCGTCGCGCTGGTGGTACAGTCCCCACCACTTGAACCGCTCGAACCACGCGTCGTGTTCGTCGTCCGGGATGGCCTCCCAGCCCTCTTCGGCGAATCGTCGGAGATGGTCGCGTATCTCCTCGCCGTACACCTCGTCTTTCCACTTCTCGACGTCGCTCGGCATGAGGCCAACTACGGAGTCGCCGGGTATACCCCCACGCTTGCCGTCAATCCTCTCCCTGACTTCCCGAAACCGGCAATTCTTTCGAGGTCCTCGCCGGCGACGCCGGTAACCGGCGACCGCGACCGATTACCCTGGAACGTGGACGCCGCCGACCGCGACGCGGCGGAATTCGCCGTCGTCGACGCGGCCGACGGTGAGCCAGTCGGTCGTCGCGCTCTCGCCGCAGCCGATGCAGCGACCGCCCGCGCGCACGTCGACGCTGCGGGCGTCGACGGCCGTTTCGGTGAACACCTCGACGACGAAGAAGGCCGTCTCGCAGTCACAGACGGCGTGGTCGGCGAGTCGCCACACGTCGCTGTTGCCGACGACACGCGAGTCGTTCACGCTCACCCAGGCTCCTTCGTCCAGAAGTCGGAGGGAGACAGTCACGCTCACTGCTTCGCGGGGGAGCCACCTGAGCGCGTCGTCGCTCGCAACGACCGCCGCGGTGCTCGTCGCTGAAATTCGGCCGTTCTCGCCGCTCGCGGGCGAATGGACGCTGCTCGAAAGGGAATCGCCGAATTCGGGCCATCGGAGATGGCGACCGGTCTTGCCGCTATTTCGAAGCGACGGCGTCGTTTACGGGTAGAGGCGTCCTTATCCGTGTTTCCGTTCTACGAAACGCCGATGAGAACTGAGACGACCCCTGACGAGGAGCGTCCGTATCTGGACGACCGGCTGCCGGACGCATCGCCGACGCCAGAGGTGAGTCGATGAGCGAGAACGCCGACGACCGGTCCGGTCGACGGTCGGCGAGCGACCGTGCGGCGGACACCGAACACCTTCAGGACGTTGCGGACGGCGGTGGCTGCACGGAGATATGGGAGCACCTCTCCGAGAACCGCAGCGGGGGTTCGGAATCGGAACGCGACGCCGCGACCGACTCCGACAGGACGCTGGAGGGCGAAAGCTGATGGGCGAGGGGACGACGCAGGCGCTCGTGCTCGCCGGCCACGGCTCCCACCTGAACCCCCGGTCGGACCGTCCGGTGTTCGACCACGCGGACGCCGTCCGCGAGCGCGGCGCGTTCGACGAGGTTCGGACGGCGTTCTGGAAGGAGGAGCCGTCGCTGTCCGAGGTGCTCCGCACCGTCGAGAGCGACGCCGCCTACGTCGTCCCCCTGTTCGTCAGCGAGGGGTACTTCACCGAGCAGGTGCTCCCTCGCGAACTCCGACTGACCGACGACCGCGACGTGGACGTCGGATTTCCGGTTCGCTACGCGCCGCCGGTCGGGACGCACGACGCGATGACGGACGTCGTCGTCCGCCGCGTCGAACGCGTGACCGGCGACCCGGACGTAGGCGATGGCGTCGGCGTCGCGGTCGTCGGCCACGGCACCGAGCGCAACGAGAACAGCGCCCGCGCGACCCAGCGCCACGTCCGCCGCATCCGCGAGCGCGACCGCTTCGAGGAGGTGCAGGCGCTGTTCATGGACGAACCGCCGTACGTCGACGACCTGTACGACGAGTTCGACAGCGAGTCGCTCGTCGTCGTCCCGCTGTTCGTGGCGGACGGCTACCACACGACCGAGGACATCCCGGAGGACCTGGGACTGGTCGCCGAGGGCGGCGACGCCGACTACGACGTGCCGACGACGGTCGAGGGCCGGGAGGTCTGGTACGCCGGCGCGGTCGGCACGGAACCGCTCGTCGCGGACGTGGCGGTCGAACGCGCCGCGGACGTCGGCGCGGAGGTGGACGATGAGCGACTCGAAGGTTGAGGAACTCCTCGCGGCGGCCGCGGACGGCGTCGCGTTCGACGGCCTGAGGGTCGCGCGAGACGACCGAGACGCCGGACTCGCGTTCGAGACGCCCGAGGACCGTCGCGTCGGCCTCACGGAGGCCGAGTTCCGCGCGGTCGCCCGCGACCACGCGACGTACGTCGACAACTGGCACCACTGGGAGCGAGTCGTCGAGGGCCACGGCGGCTACCGCCGGGCTTTCCTCCGGTGGCTGGAACCGGACGACGCCGTTCCCGCGCGCTACGACGCCCTCGCGGACGGCGTCACGCGGACGTGGGGCCAGCTCGCGGTGACAGTCCGGCGGGCGGACGGCGAGCGCCGGTACGAACTGCGCCACGTCGACGACCGCGAGAGCGAGCGCACGGACCTCGACGAGCGGACCGACCCGCGCGAGGCGCGCGAACTGGCGAAGTACGACGCCGAGGGGGAGTACCGGCCGCTGAAGACCGCGCCGACGCTGCGGACCGGGTGGGTGCTGGTGGACCTCTCGGGCGACGACTACGTTCGGGCCGTCGACTGGTTCTACCCGGCGACGGTCGCCAACTGGCACCGCGAACGAGAGGGCGACCTCGACGTGACCCACTGGCGCGAGACGGCCGACCGACAGACGGGCATCTACGCGGACGTCGACGACCTCTCCGGCGACGCGCTGGACCGGGCGGCCCGCGCCTGCTGTGCGGATTCGCAGTGCCTGAAACGCCGCGAGTGGGACGAAGCGTCGGACGCGGACGTGGACGCGCCGCGCGGCGACGGCGAGTTCCCGTGTCGCGAGGCCTGCTCGCTGTTCGTCGCTGCGGCCCGGGAGTTCGCGGCGACGGACGAGGAATCGACGCGCGAACTGACGCTCACGTCGGAGGAGCACGAGCAGCTATCGGCGCTCGTGGACGCGGCCGCCGAGGGCCGCGTCGAGGGCGTCCGCCCCGGCGACGTGAACGACCCCGCGAACCGCTACCGCGCACGCTACCTGCGCGAGACGCGCTTCGCGAACGAGGAGAGCTAACTATGTATCAGGGAACGGTGTACCTCGTCGGCGCAGGTCCGGGCGACCCCGAACTGCTGACGGTGAAGGCAGCGCGGGTGCTCGAAACCGCCGACGTCGTCCTCCACGACGCGCTCGTGGGTGACGACGTCGTCGACCGCTACGCCGACGCGACGGAACATATCGACGTTGGAAAGGACCCGAACGGCGAGCGGACGACCCAGGAGGAAATAAACCGCCTGATGGTCCGCAAGGCCCGGGAGGGAAACGACGTGGTCCGGCTGAAAGGCGGCGACCCGACCGTCTTCGGCCGGGGCGGCGAGGAGGTCGAACACCTCGCGCGTGAAGGCATCCCCTTCGAGGTGGTGCCGGGCGTCACGAGCGCCATCGCCGCGCCGGAGGTCGCCGGCATCCCGGTGACCCACCGCGAGCACGCCTCCAGCCTCACGGTCGTCACCGGCCACGAGGACCCGACGAAGGACGAGAGCGCCATCGACTGGTCGGCGCTCGCCGACTGCGTCGTCGCCGGTGGCACGCTCGTCGTCTTGATGGGCGTCGGGCGCATGGCGGACAACGCCCGGGCGCTGCGCGAGCACGGCGTGCCGGCGGAGACGCCGGCCGCGGTGGTCGAGCAAGCGACCTGCGACGAGGAGTTCACCGTCACCGGGACGGTCGGCACCATCGCCGAGCGCAGCGGCGAGGTCGGCGTCGAACCGCCGGCGGCGACCGTCTTCGGCGACGTGGTCGGCGTGCGCGACCAGGTCGTCGACTGCCTCGAAGGTGCGACCGCCGCGCGTGCCGGGCCGTGGAACGCCACCGCCTCGGACAAGGGGTCCGAATGACGGGCGAGTGGCCGCTGAAGCGCCTCCTCACCGAAGCGGTCGGCTCCGGCCCGCGGTCGGCCGACGACATGAGCTACGACCAGGCCCGGGAGGCCTTCGAGCACATCTTGGCGGGCGACCCCGCCCCGGAGACGCTCGGCGCGTTCTGGATGGCGAACCGGTGGAAGCGCAACACGCCGACCGAACTCGCCGGCTTCGTCGACGCCATGCGCGAGCGCTCGGTCGACGTCGCGCGCCCGGACGCCGACCCCGTCGACTGCGGCGCGAACTACGACGGCAAGTCAGACACGGCTCTGCTCGGCGTGGCGTCGGGCCTCGTCGCCGCGGCCGCCGGCACGCCAGTCGTCGTCCACAGCGCCGACCGCGTTCCGGCAAGCGAGGGGGTCGTCTACCGCCACGTGCTGGACGAACTCGGCGTCGAGACGGACCTCGCGCCCGCGGCGAGCGCGGCGATGGTGGACGAGGTCGGCTTCGGCTTCTATTCACAGTCGCGGGCCAACCCTGGCGTCGACGCCCTGCTCCCCGCCCGCAGGAACCTCGGCGTGCGCTCGTTCGTGAACACGGTCGAGACGCTGGCGAACCCGGCGGACGCCGACGCCCACCTCGGGAGCTTCTTCCACCTCTCGTTCGCGAAGAAACTGGTCGGCGCGCTCCGCGAGAGCGACCAGTCCGTCGACCGCGTCGTCGCGTTCCAGGGACTGGAAGGGTACGACGACGTGCGCCCCGGCACGACCCGGTTCGCCGACTGGGACGGCGAGTTCCGCGACGACGAGATAGAGACGGCGACGCTCGGTCTCGACGGCGACACCGCCGCGCTCGAAGTGACCGACGTGCGCGCCGACTCCGCTCGCATCACCGAGGCGGTCCTGTCCGGCGAGCGAGACGGCGCGTTCGCCGACGCGGTCGCCGTCAACGCCGCCTTCCGGATGTACGCCCGGAGCGACGTCGAGACGCTGACAGACGGCGTCGAACTCGCGCGGAAGGTTCTCGCCGACGGCGACGCCGCCGACCGCCTCGCCGCGCTCCGGGCCTTCGACCCGGGCGAACGCGTTCCCGAACGCGCCGACTAGCCGTCGAGCGCTTCTTCTGCCACCCGTTCCGCCGTCGCCCGGACGTCCTCTCCTTCGCGCGCCGCCCGCCAGACGCGGTCGGAGTCGACGACCGCGCGGAGGGCGTCACGTCGCTCCTCCGGCGGTCGGTCGCGCAGGTCGCCTCGCAGTTCGGCGGCCGCCTCCGCTACCCGGCCCGCGCCGTCGAGTTCCGGTTCGATGCGCTCCCGGAGATGCTTGCTCAGCGCGGGGCTCAGCCCGCCGGTCGCGACCGACGCGACCACCGACCCGTCTCGCACCGTCGCCGGGACGACGACGCTGCCGGCGTCGCGCTCGCCCGACTCGTCGGCGCGGTTCACGAGCACCCCGCGCTCCCGGGCCGCTCGCTCGACCGCCGCGTTCACCGCCGCGTCGTCGGTCGCCGCGACCGCCAGGGCCGGTTCGACCCGGTCGAACCACTCCGCCACCGTCGACGTTCCGGCGTCCTCGTCGGCCGCGGGGCTGGCGCGGACCATCTCCGCCGCCGGGACGCGCTCGTCGAACGCCGGCGCGACGACCACCACCTCGGCCTCGCCGGCGAACCGGCGCACCTTCCGGAGGCCGACCGACCCGCCGCCGAAGACGAGCACTCGCTCGCCCTCGAAGTCGTGCAGGAGCGGAATCATCGTCTCCGCGTACGCGGAGCGGGGTCTTGACCGTCACCCTTCGCGGACGGCAGAGCGGCGAACGAGTCGAGTCGCTCCGGCGCGTCGACGCCGACTCCTGTCGTCGGTTCATGCGGCTCGACCGCTTACTCTGGTTGGCACCAGAGTAATGTCGGATGCAGTCGTTTCGAGAGTCTATGCGCGACGGAACTCTCCGCGGGCTACCCGAGGTACGCTCGTTTCTCGCGCTCTTCACCGTCTCGTTCGGCTTCTATCTCCTGCTCGGAGAGCCGACGGCCTACGACGCGGCCACCGGCGCGGTCAGCGCCGCGGTCGTCGCGGGCCTGCTCTTGCGGGTGACGTTCCCACGTCCGGCGGCGTTCCGGCGGAGCGGCGGTCGCACCGTCCGGGCCGCGCTCGCGCTGCCTGTTCTCATCTGGGAGGTGGCGAAGGCGAACGTCGCCGTCGCGTACGCTGTCCTCCATCCGTCGCTGCCCGTCGACCCGGCGCTGGAGTACTACGAGACGGACGCCGAATCTCGAATCGAACTGGCGACGCTGGCGAGCGCGATAACGCTCACGCCCGGGACGGTGACGGTCGAGGCGGACGAGGGGACGTTGCTCGTCCACTCGCTGACGGCGGGGTCCCGTGCCTCGCTCCGCGAGGGACGCCTCCGGCGCACCGTCGCGTTCGTCTTCCGCGGGCGGGGTGGCGGGGGCGAACTGCGGCTCGTCGGCCCGGCGGAGCGTGACGGCTCGTGAACGCGCTGTTCGCCGCCGCGGTCGCGCTGGTCGCGCTGGCGGGCGTCGCCGGCTACCGAATCTACCGCGGGCCGACGCTGTACGACCGTGCGGTCGCCGCCAACGCCGTCGGGACGACGACGGTAGTGGTGATCGCGCTGCTCGCCGCCGTGCTCGCAGAGCCGGGGTTGCTCGACGTCGCGCTGGCGTACGCCCTCCTGAACTTCCTGCTGGCCATCGGTCTGGCGCGCTACGCGGGAGGGCCGGCGTGACCCCTGCCGACCTCGCCGCCACACTCGCCGCCGGCGGCGTCTTCTTCGTCGCGGTCGGCGCGGTCGGGCTGGTGCGGCTCCCGGACTGCTTCGCCCGTGCGCACGCGACCTCCAAGAGCGAGACGCTCGGCGCGCTGCTGACGCTCGCCGCGGCCAGCGTCGCGGTGCCGGCCGAGGCCCGTCCGCGGGTAGCCGTCCTCGCCATCGTCGTGCTCGTGACCTCGCCAGTCGCCACGCACGCCATCGTCCGCACCGCCCGCGAGTCCGGCGTCGAACCGTGGACGCGTCCGGAGGGCGAGGAGCCGTGAATCCCCTGCTCGCGGTCGCGCTGGTCGTCGTGGTCGGTGGGGCGTTCGTCGTCGCGGTCCTCCGCGACCCGCTCGCCGCGACGGTCGCGTTCGGAGGGTACGGCCTCGGGATGGCGACGCTGTGGGCCATCCTCCGCGCCCCGGACGTGGCGCTGACGGAGGCCGCGGTCGGTGCCGGTATCACCTCGGCGCTGCTGCTGGTCGCGATCGCGCGCACCGGCTGCGCGACCGTCCCGGCGTCGTTCGACTGGCGACCCGCGCTGGCCGTCGCCGCGCTCGTCGTCGCACTCGCCGCGACGGTGCCCGCGCTCCCGACCGGCGGCGAGCCGATAGCGCCCGGTGCTGCCGGCGACGTCGGCCGTCCCGCCGGATTCTACCTCGCGAACGCGCCGGAGCTGGGCGTGAAGAACGTCGTGACGGCGGTGCTGGTTGTCTACCGCGGTTTCGACACGGTCGGCGAGGTGTTCGTCGTCTTCGCCGCCGGTCTCGCCGCGCTGGTCGTGCTCGGAGGGCGAGAGTGGTGAGTGTCGTCGTCCGGGCCGCGGTTCGGGTCGTCGCGCCCTTCGCCATGACGTTCGGCCTGTTCACGGCGTTCCACGGCACGAGTTCGGTCGGGGGCGGGTTCCAGGGCGGCGTCGTCGTCGCCGCGACCGCCGTCCTGCTCGCGCTGGCGTTCGGTCGAGACGCCGCGGAGCGGTGGCTCGACGTCCGGTCGCTCGGCGGTACGGCCGCTGTGGGCGTCGTCGCGCTCGCCGTCGTCGTCCTCGCTCCCCTCTCGGTCGGCGCCGGCGTCCTCGACCTCCGGGCGCTCCCGGTCGCCGTCGTCTACGCCGTCGAACTGGCAGAACTCGGCATCGCGGTCGCGGTGGCCGCGACACTCACCGCGCTGTTCGGCCTGCTCGAGGGAGGGGAGGCGTGACGCGACTCGTCTTCCTCGCCGGCGTCGCGCTGGTCGGCGTCGGCCTGCTGGTCGTGATCGCCGACCCGGACCTAAGGAAGAAGGTGCTCGGATTGAACCTCTTCCAGACCGGCGTCCTCCTCTTTCTGGTCGGGGCCAGCTTCCGTCGAGGCGGTCGCGCGCCGCTCGTCTCCAGCACGGCGACCGATAGCGCCCGGTACGTCGACCCGCTCCCGCACGTTCTCGTACTGACCGCCATCGTCGTCGGGGTGAGCGTCACCGCCGTCGCGCTCGCGCTCGTCGTCCGCGTCGGGGGTGGCGCGGGTGAGTGACCCGTCGACCCCCTTCTCCGTCCTGCCCGCGCTGCTCGTCCTGATACCGGCCGTCGCCGCGGTCGCGGTGGCCCTGCTCGGTCGGCTGTGGGCCCGCGCCGCCCGCTGGACGGCGCTCGCCGCCACTGCCGCACAGACCGTCCTGGCGCTCGCGCTGTTCCGGGCCGTTGCGCGGTCCGGCTCCGTTCGAGCGGTTCTCGGCGGGTTTCCGGCGCTCGCCGGCGTGGAACTCGTCGTCGACCGCCTCGCGGTCCCGTTCGTCGTGCTCGTCGCGGCGATTGGTCTGCTGGTGGTCGCAGTGACGACGTCGGAACCGGCGGGGTCGTTTCTCGCGCTCGTCCTCCTGCTCGTCGCTGGCCTGACGGGCGTGTTCGTCACGGGTGACGCGTTCAACCTCTACGTCTTCCTCGAACTCGCCGGACTCTCGTCGTACGCGCTGGTCGCGACCGCCGACACGGACGTCGCGGCTGGCGCGGCGCTGCGTTACCTGTTCGTCGGAACCGTCGGTGCGACCCTCTACCTGCTCGGAGTGGGTTACGCCTACGTCGCGACGGGCGCGCTGAACGTCTCCCTCCTCGGCCAGCGCCTGGGTGTCGGAACGCCCGCCGTCGCCGCGTTCGCGCTCGTCGCGGTCGGTCTCGGCGTCAAGGTGCCCGTGGTGCCGCTGCACGGATGGCTCCCCGATGCGCACGGCGAAGCCCCGGTCGGGGTCAGCGTCCTGCTGTCGGGGTTGGTGACGACCGCCGGGGCGTACGCGCTCGCTCGCCTCGTGCTGGCGGCGTTCGGAATCGAGTTCCTGGCGGCGGTGCCGCTCGCTCGCGTCGCCGTCGTCGGCGTCGGCGCGACGAGCGTCGTGGTCGGGGGGTTGCTCGCGTTCCGGCAGTCGAAAGTGAAACGCCTGCTCGCCTGCTCGACCGTCTCGCAACTCGGGCTGGTCGTCCTCGGGGTGGGGCTGGCCAACCGCCTCGCGCTGACCGGCGCGGTCGTCCACCTGCTCTCCCACGCCGCGCTGAAGACGGGAGCGTTCCTCGCCGCCGGAGCTATCGCGGAGTCCACCGGCGCGAAGACGGTCCGGGAGTACGCGGGGGTTGCCCGGCGCGCGCCCCTCGCCAGCGCCTCCCTCGCCGCCGCCGCGCTCGGACTCGTCGGCGTGCCGCCGGCCGGCGTGTTCGCCTCGAAGTGGTACCTCGTCGCCGGCGCCGTGGCCGCCGGCGCGCCGGCGCTGGCCGCGCTCGTCGTCGCCAGCAGCCTCCTCTCGCTACTGTACTTCTGGCGCGTGCTCGAGCGACTGGTCGCCCCCGGAGGCGCAGGGGCCGACTCCCACCCTCCGCACGCGACCGACGGTAGCGGCGCCCGCGCGCCGACCGGACCCGCCGTCGCCGCCGCGATCACCGTCCTCGCCGGTGTCCTGCTCGGCTTCGTCGCCGCCCCTCTCGAAACGTTCCTCGAACCGACGCTGACGGCTCTGCTCGAATGATACTCGACGACCTCGCCGCTCGATGGGGCGTCCTGCTCGCGACCGTCCTCCCGTGGCTGGCGGTCGCCGCCGCGCTCGCGCTCGGCGACCGGACGCGGAACGCGGCGACGGTCGCCGTCGCGCTGGTCGAACTCGCGATCGTCGCCGCACTGGTGCCGGCGGCAGTCGCGGGCCGAAGCGGGGCGGTCCGACTGGCGACGCTGCCTGGCGGCGTCCCCTTTGCGCTCCGGGCGGACGCGCTGGGCGTGCTCTTCGCGCTGCTCGTCGCCGTTCTCTGGGTGTTCGCGACCGTCTACGCCGCGGGCTACGTGGCACACGAGGAGCGCCGCGGGCACTTCTTCGCCGCCTACGCGGCCAGCGTCGCCGCCGCCGTCGGCGTCGCCTTCGCGGCAAACCTGCTGGTCCTCTTCGTCTTCTACGAACTGCTGACCCTCGCGACGTACCCACTCGTCGTCCACTTCGGAACGGCGGAAGCGCGCGCCGCGGGGCGGACGTACCTGGCGTACACCTTCGCGGGCGGCGTCGCCGTCTTCGGCGGAACCGCGCTCGTTCACCAGATTGCCGGCACCGTCGCCTTCGTGCCGGGCGGCGTCGGTCTCGGGAGCGCGGACGCGCCGGCCGCCACCGCCGCGTTCGCGTTGCTGGTCGTCGGGTTCGGCGTGAAGACCGCACTCGTGCCGTTCCACCGCTGGCTCCCGGAGGCGATGGTCGCGCCGACGCCCGTCTCCGCGCTCCTGCACGCCGTCGCGGTCGTCAAGAGCGGCGCGTTCGGCGTCGTCCGGGTCGTGCTCTTCGTCTTCGGTCCAGACGCTGTCCGGGAGTTCGGGGTCGGACTACCGCTGGCGACTGCGGCCGCCGCGACTGTCATTGTCAGTAGCGTGCTCACGCTTCGCCAGGACAAACTCAAGCGGGGACTGGCGTACTCCACGGTCGGCCAGCTGTCGTACATCGTGCTCGGCGTCGCCCTCCTCGCTCCCGCGGCGGTGTTCGGGGCGCTGCTCCATCTCGTCGCCCACGGATTCATGAAGATAACCGCGTTCTTCTCGGTCGGCGTCGTGACCCACGAGACGGGCGTCGACCGCGTCTCCGGGATGGACGGCGTCGCTCGCAGGCTTCCGGCGACCACGACCGCCTTCGCCGTCGCGGCGGCCGGCCTCGTCGGCATCCCGGGCGTTGCCGGCTTCGTCAGCAAACTGTACGTCCTCCTCGGCGCGTTCGAGGCCGGGCGTCCACTCCTCGCGACGACGGTCCTGCTCTCAGGGCTACTGAAACTCCTCTTCTTCTGGCCCATCTTCGCGCGGGCCGGCTTCCGGACGGACCCGGTCGCAGACGGCGGCGAGGACGACGGCCGCGAAGCGGCGTGGTCGCTGCTCGCTCCGCTTCTCGCCACCGCCGCGCTCGCGGTCCTCTTCGGCGTCCGGCCCAGCGCGTTCCCGTTCTTCGCTCTCGCGGAGCGCGTCGTCACGGACGTCCTCGGGGATACCGCGTTCGACGTCGGGGAGGTGCTGGCTCGTGGCTGAACCGCTCACCCTCGCGCCGCCGGCAGTGCTCCTCCTCGTCGCGTCGGTCGCCGCGCTCGTCCTGCCGCGGCGTGCGGGCCACGCGGTCGGCGTCTCGGCCGGCGCGCTCGTCGCCGCCTGGTCGCTCGCAGTTCCGTCGGGAACGCATCTCTCCGTCTCGCTGTTCGGCTTCGACACGGTCGTCTTCCAGGCCGACGCCCTCTCGCGGTTCCTCGGCGCGACGCTCGGGTACGCCTCCGCCGTGGCCGTGCTCTACGCGGACGCGACCGACGCGCCGCGGGGGCAGGTCGCCGTGATGGTTGCGTACGCCGGGGCCGGCGTCGGAGCCGTCTTCGCCGGAGACTGGTTGACGCTGCTCGTCTTCTGGGAGGTGATGGCCGTCGGCGCGACGCTGCTGCTCTGGCACGCGGGCGGCGACGCGGTTCCCGCCGGCTACCGATACGCCGTCTATCACGAGATCGGGAGCCTGCTGCTGACCGCCGGCGTCCTGCTCCAGTTCGTCGAGACCGGAACCTTCCTCTACGGCGGCGGCGTCGCCGCAGGCCTCCCGGCGCTCCTCTCCGGGTTGGGCATCGGACTGAACGCCGCGTTCGTCGGCCTGCACGTCTGGGTTCCCGACGCCTACCCAACGCCGCACGTTGCCGCCAGCGTCCTGCTCGCCGCGGTAACGACGAAGGTCGGCGTCTACGCGCTCGCCCGGGCGTTCCCCGGCGGCAACGTCGCGGTGGCGTGGATGGGCGGCGCGATGTTGCTCATCGGCGTGACGTTGGCCGTCCTCCAGACGGACCTCCGCCGGTTGCTCTCCTATCACGTCGTCTCGCAGGTCGGGTTCATGGTCGCGGGCGTCGGTCTCGGAACGGGGCTCGGGCTGGCGGGTGCGATGGCGCACCTCCAGAACAACGTCCTCTACAAGAGCCTGCTCTTCGCGGTCGCGGGCGTCGTCGCCGTCCGGACCGGCGACGAGAACGTGAAGAAACTCGGCGGGCTCGCCCGCCCGTTGCCGGCGACGTTCGCGGCGTTCGTCGTCGCCGCGCTCGCCATCTCGGGCGTCCCGGGGTCCAACGGGTTCGTCAGCAAGGGCATGATCGTCGACGCCGCCGCGGCCGCGGACCGCGACGTGCTCTGGTGGGCACTGCTGGTCGGTAGCGTCGGCACCGTGCTCTCGTTCGCCAAGTTCGGATACTACGTCTTCCTGCACGGCGACCCCCCGCGCGACCGCGCGGTGCGGGAGACAAACGCCCGCGGCATCGCCGCGATGGCGCTGCTCGCGATTCCGTGCGTCGTCTTCGGTCTCTTCCCGTCCCTCCAGTTCGCCGTCCTCCCCGGCGCGCCCGCGGCCGCCGCTCCGTTCGCGTTCGGACAGTTCCAGAAGGCCGGCGCGATACTGGCGGTCGGCCTCGTCGCGTTCGCCGTCCTGCGACGCCCCCTCGGCAATATTCAGTTCGTTCCTGACCTCGATTCGGTGTACCGGCCGGTGGGTCGAGTTTCGCAGGAAACGACCGTCGAAACCGTTGCCGGCGTCGGGGCGGCGCTCGACCGCGGCGCCGTACGGGTCGTCGACCGGGTGGCGGACCGGGCGACCACGGACCGGGCGGTCGAACGTTCGCTCCACGAACGTGTCGCCAGTAGCGTCCTCCGACTCGTGCTGGCGCTCGTCGGGTTCCTCGTCCTGCTGCTCTTCTCGACGTGAGCCGCCGGTTTCGATGGAGTGGATTCCTCCACCCTCTCTGGTTCGACCACACGCTTTTGTCGGTAGTTGCCGAAGGGGCGGCATGTCGAAACCACAGTATCCCGAGTTCGTCTCTGCGCTCGAGGAGCGGTACGGCGACGACCTGCGCTGGATCGCCTCCTTCGACAGCGAGTCGTTCGCCTACAACGTCCGGTACGTCCGCGAGGACCTGAAAACGGACCTCTCCGACCGGGACCTCCAGATCATCATTCACCGCTCGATGGCGGTGTTCAACCGTCGCCACGTCGAGGACGTGTACTCCCACCTCGGCGACGCCCAGTCGCTCGTCGTCCAGCACGAGGAAGCGACTGCGGTCCATCTCTACCTCGACGACAGCACGGGCGTCGTCGTGAAACTTGCTTCCGGCGCGAGGGTCGAACTCCCGACGTTCCGCGAGGAGTATCTCGACCTGCTGTACGGCCAGCACTGACACCCGAATGCTGTCGGATGGCTGACGGTATCCGCGAGCGCCGGTGGTCGATACGCGATACCTAAACTCTATTTCGATATACGAAATCTTCGCCCGTGCGAGATTCTCGGCGCTCGCGCGAGCGCCGACCGCCCGCGTCGGTGACAGTCCGCCACGGAACCGAAGCGTGTCGCGTTCGACAGCAACGCGCTGCAGATTACACTGACGACGGCCGGTTCGCTAACTGGTCCGCGATGAGCCGAGATTCACCCGCGGAGACCGAGGCCGGAGAGCGAGAGTGGTGGACGGCTGGTCGGAGTAGTTGGTCGGACGGCGACATCGACGTGGGAGTCGCGTTCGACCCCGGCGCTTCACAGGGCGACGACCCGACGCGTACGAGCAGCGGATGGGAGCTTCGTTCCGGAGTTCGTGGCGACGGTGCCGCCGCCGATACTGTACGCTGTGCGGACCCAAGAGAGGAATCGAACGAGGGGGGCTCGTTCCCCGGCCGCGATTCCGACCGAGACGAGTTCGTGAGCCGGAGCCGGACCGCCGGAGTCAGTGACGTGCCGGCGCTACCGGCCCAGTAGCCGTTCGAATAGGCCGCGCTCGCGTGCTTTCTCCGCGAGCAGGACCGAGCAGTCGACGTCGTCGACCACGTCCATTATGAGCGACCCGCGCACCAGCCGCGAGAGCAGGCCGCGTTCGGTCGCACCGATGACGACCATCGAGCAGTCCTCGGCGACGCGCGCGATGGCCGTCTCGACGTCGCCCGTCTCGACCAGCAACTCGGCGTCGCCGAGGCCGTGTTCGTCGGCCCACTCCGCGAGGAACGCTTCCCCCTCCGCAACGGAGTCGGCCACGTTCAGCAACGTGACCTGCGAGCCGTACTTCTGGCGGAGTAGCTTCGCGACCTGCGCGCTCAGGTCCGAGTCCGGACCGCCCGCGGTGGGTACCAGGATGTGCTCGGGGTCGAACCCGCGCTCGTTCAGCACGAGGAAGTCGGAGGGCAGGTCCATCGCCAGATCGTCGACGGCGCTCTCGACGCGGCCCGGCGACCCGTGCCAGCTCTCTCCCCAGCCCATGACGACGATGTCGGCGTCGTGGGTCCGCGCGGCGCCGAATATCTCCTCGAACGAGCGGTGGGAGACGACGGTGTGGGTCTCGACGTCGACGCCGAAGGTCTCCGCGTCGCGCTGGGCGTCGTCGAGTACCGCGTGATAGTCCGCCTCGTGCTCGTCGAGGTGTTCGGCGGCGTGTTGGAGCGGTGTCTGGTCGGGGACGGAGACGATGTGGACGGCGTCGACGGTACCGCCGCGCTGCTTGGCGATCGCGCTGGCGAGCGTGATGAGGTCCTTCTCGTTCTTCGGGTTCGCGAGCGGCACCATCACGCGGTACTGACCGCCGTCGGGTTGAACGCTCGTGGCGGCCGAGACGGCGGCGTCGGGCATCTGCTTCTGACGGGAGAGGATGTACTGGGAGAGTATTCCCTGCTTGTCGGCCTTCCCACGAGCGTAGGCGAAGTACCAGACGACGCCGCCGACGACGAACACGAGCGACAGTCCGATTTCGATGGGTTTCATGAACGCGATGAGACCGAAGGAGGTGACCGCTCCGAGTATCGGGACGACGGGGTAGAACGGGACTTCGAACTCCGGCTGGTAGTCCGGGGGGTTCGCCTCTCGCATCACGACGAGTGCGACGTTGAGTAACCCGTAAACGATGAGATGGAGGACGCTTCCGGCCTTGGCCAGCGTCTTGACGTCGCCGACGACGATGAAGAGGAGGATGAGACCGCCCGTGACGGCGATGGAACGGTACGGCGTCGCGAAGTCGGGGTGGACCTCGTTGAGCTTCGAGGTGATGAGCTTGTCCCGCCCCATCGCGAAGTTGATGCGGGAGGACGCCAGGATGCTCGCGTTCGCGCTGGAGGCCGTCGCCAGCAGTCCGGCGAACGTGAGCAGTCCGACTCCGACCGCGGCGAGACCGACGGAGCCGAAGGAGATCTCCGCCACGTCGAGTACGGGGGTCTTGGTGAACGCGGGGCCGAGCTGGCGCCAGTTGACGACGCCCATCAGCACGACCATGATTATCGCGTACATCACTGTCACGATGACGACGCTCCCGACGACCGCGAGCGGGAGGTTGCGCCCCGGATTCTCGAGTTCCTCCGCGACCGTCGTTATCTTCGCAAAGCCGAGGAAGGAGACGAATACGAGTCCGGTCGCGGGGAGGACGGCGGTAACACCGCCGGTCTCGGCGGGGAAGAACGGCCGGAGCGTCGAGATGTCGGCCTGCAGGAATCCCAGTACGGAGAACAGCGTGAGAATGCCGACGAGCGTGACGACGATGACGACCTGGACGCGACCGGTCTCTTTTGCGCCGACGTAGTTGATTGCGATGAAGGCGGTGCCGGCGAGGAGCGCGCCGAGCTGAAACGACGACAGACCGACCGGACCGAGAGCGAGCGCCGGTAACGGCATGAATGTCGCGAGGTACTCGCCGAACCCAAGCGTGTAGAAGGCGCTCGCGAACGCTAGGCCCATCCAGTTACCCCATCCGGCGACGGAGCCGAACAGCGGTCCCAGCGCGTGATTGACGTAGTAGTAGCTCCCGCCGGCTTTGGGCATCGCGGTGCCGAGCTCCGACGCTGAGAGTGCGGTGAACAGGGAAATGACTCCCCCGACGACGAACGAGAGCGCGACAGCCGGCCCCGCCGCCGCAGCGGCTTGCCCCGGCAGGACGAAGATGCCCGCGCCGATCATCGTCCCGACGCCGATGGTGAGAGCGGCGAGCAGGCCGAGGTCCTTCGCGAGTTCCTCGTCCCCCGACGTCATGCGTCCTCCACGCCGGGCAGCGAGACGACTGGTCGGTCCGCGGTGGTGACGAGCCGTAGCGAGCGGTCGCCCGAGAGGAACTTCCTGAGTCGGCCGCCCTCGCGCGGACGGAAGGCGATGGCGCTCGCCTCGACCGCCGCGGCGGCCGACGAGACCTCGCTCACCACGTCCCGACCGTAGGCCACGCGGTCTTCGGCGTCCGGGAACGTCTCGCGGAACGCGGCGAATGCGTCGTTCGCGAGTTGTTCGCTCTGTTCGACCGGCGTCTTGTCCGGAGCGCCGTCGGCTTTCTCGACGACGTGGAGCACAGTCACTCGCTCGGGACCGTACCGTGCGAGGGCCTTCGCAGTGGCCCTCGCGTCGTCCTCCGATGCGACCGGCACGAGGACGTGCGACAGGAGCGGCGTTTCGTTAGCGTCGCTCGGCGAATCCATATCGGGGGCTATTCAGCTAGCCGTTATAACGATTCGTGATGTTTACTCCGGCGGTTCGGCGAGGAGAAGCGCGGAGACGGTGCCCCAGACCGCGTTCTGGCGGACGGCGGACCGCGCGGCGGAGTCACCCGTCGAACGTTATCATCCCTTTCACGACCTCGGGTTCCATCGACCGACGGAACGCGGCGTCGACGTCCTCGAGTGGGCTCTCGAAGTCGATTATTCGCTCGACGTCGACCTCGTCGTCCGCGAGCAGGTCGACGGCGGCGTCGTAGGTGTTCGCGTACCGGAACGAACCGTGGACGTCGAGTTCGTCGTCGATTATCTCGATGACGTCCAGGGGAACTTCCGCCTCGCTGGCGAGGCCGACGAACACGACGGTGCCGCCGCGGCGGACGCCGTCGAGCGTGGACCTGATGGACGGTTTCGCGCCGGAGGCCTCGACGACCACGTCGGCACCGACGCCGTCGGTGTACTCGTCGACGACCGTCGCCAGGTCCTCCTCGGTCACGTCGATGGCGCGGTCGACCCCGCCTTCCTCGGCGAACGCGAGTTTCTCCGCGACCACGTCGGTGACGAGGACGTCCGTCGCGCCGGCGGCGCGGGCGACCTCGGCGACGAGCAGGCCGATGGGACCGGCCCCGGTGACGAGCACGGTGTCGCCGACGCCGACGTTGCCGCGCTGGCAGGCGTGGATGCCGACGCTGAGGGGTTCACACAGCGCGCCCTCACGCGTCGAGACGGAGTCGGGGAGTTCGTACGCGAAGTCGGCGGGCCAGGCGACGTACTCGGCGAACGCGCCGTCGTGGGGCGGCGTTGCCATGAACACGACGTCCTCGCAGAGGTGGTAGTCGCCGCGCTTGCAGTGTGCGCAGTGACGGCAGGGGACGCCCGGTTCGAGCGTGACCCGGTCGCCCGGTGTGAGCCCCTCGACGTCGTCACCGACCGCTGCGACCACTCCCGCGCTCTCGTGACCGAGCACGAGCGGATAGTCGACCACGTAGTCGCCGATGCGACCGTGTTCGTAATAGTGAACGTCCGACCCGCAGATGCCGACGTCCCGGACCTCGACGAGCACCTCGTCCGGTTCGGGCGTCGGTCGCTCCCGTTCGCGTATCTCGAACTCCTCGACGTCGGTGAGTGCTGCCGTGCGCATCGGTCCCAGAGAGCGAATTCACCGACAAAAGCATGACGGGCGAGGGGCTGAACTGGCGCTTGACGGCAGTTCTCCGGATTCTACGGCCCCCGGAGACTGTCGTCATCCGAGCGTTTCGCGCAGCCAGTCCGCGACGCCGTCCATCGCCTCGTCGGCGGTCGAGACGTCGTCGGTCAGGCTGAGGAAGCCGTGGGCCATCCCGGGATAGTGGCGGTGGTCGACGTCGACCCCGGCCGCCGCCAGTCGCTCGGCGTACGCGACTCCCTCGTCGCGCAGGGGGTCGAAGCCGGCGGTGACGACCGTGGCGGGCGGGAGGCCCGAGAGGTCCGGGGCGCGGAGCGGCGACGCGTAGGGATTCGCGCCGTCGACCGGACTGCGGAGGTAGCGCTCCCAGAACCACTCCATGTCGGCGCGGGTGAGCAGCGGTCCGTCGGCGTTCTCGGCGAACGAGTCCGTGTCGCAGCCGTGGTCCGTGATAGGGTAGAGTAGGGCCTGTGCGGCGACGTCGGGACCGTCGAAGTTCCAGGCGCGGAGCGTCGTCGCGGCCGCGAGGTTGCCGCCCGCGCTCGTGCCGGCCACGGCGAGGCGATTCGGGTCACCGCCGAACGCGTCGGCGTGGTCGTCGACCCAGGAGAGGGCGGCGTGTGCGTCGTCGACCGCGGCGGGGAAGGGGTGTTCGGGAGCGAGCCGGTAGTCCACGGAGACGACGACGCAGTCGGCCCGGGCCGCGAGTTCGCGGCAGACGCCGTCGATGGAGTCGAGCGTTCCGAGCGTCCAGCCGCCGCCGTGGTAGAAGACGACGACGGGGAGCGGGCCGTCTCCCGTCTCGCCGGGTCGGTAGAGCCGGAGCGGTATCTCCCCGCCCGGCCCGGGAATCGCCAGGTCGCGGACGAACGCGACCGGTCGTGACTCCTCGGCGGTGAACACCTCGTCCTCGACGCGGCGGGCCGACTCGACGGACAGCGAGTGCCACGGCGGGACGCCGACGCGCTCTATCTCGGCTATCGCGGCCGCCATCTCGGGGTCGAGTTCCATACGTCGACTCTCGGAGCCCCCGAAGTTATAGTTCACTGACGGTACTCCAGCGCGGCTCGACGCACGGACCACGCCCGGACCGTGCGCCGGACGACCCCAGGGCGGCTCGCCCCGAGCGACGTTCGACGGACGGCGTGTCCCGGTTCACCCCGCCGGTGAACGGCCGTCGTCGGAACCACAGGGCGTATTGCTCTCGCTCGCTTGTGTCCGGGCATGAGTACCATCGCGGAGGTCGAACTCCCCGCAGACGAGTTCGCGCTTAGGAAAACGCTGAACGCAGTCCCTGACGCCGAGTTCAACGTACTGCGCGTCGCGGCCCACGACGACGACAGCGTACTGCCGTACATGTGGGCGGAGTCGGACGATTTCGACGCGCTCGACGACGCGCTAAGCGAGGACCCCAGCATCGACGGCTTCGAAGTGCTCGAAGACCTCGGAGACGAGCGATTGTACCGGATGAACTGGGTGGAATCTATCGAGGTCATCGTCCACGTGCTCGTCGAGGAGAAGGCGACCGTCCTCAACGCCCACGGCGAGTACGAGTGCTGGCGGCTTCGTCTCCTCTTTCCCGACCGGAACGCCCTGTCGGCGACGTACGACTTCTGCGACGACTCGGGACTGTCGCTCGACATCCGCAACATATACGAGATGAACGACACGCGCCACGGTCTGTTCGGCCTCACCGAGGAACAGCACGAGACGCTGATGATGGCGCTCGACGAAGGTTACTACGACATTCCGCGGGACTCGACGGCCGACGACCTCGCCGACGGTCTGGACATCTCCCACCAGGCCGTCTCGGAGCGACTGCGCCGCGGCCACCGCAGTCTCGTGAAGAACGCCCTCGCTATCGGTCCCGAAGAGCGCGGCAATCGGACGCGGTGACCGGTTCGAAAATCAGTCGCTTTTCGCAAGTCGCGTGATGGTCATCGGCCGTTCGCAACGACGGCTCCCGTCGCCGGGCCCCGCGACGAACTTCCATTCGGTCGGCGAGTCGTACTCCTCGACCTCGTGTTGCGGTTCGCCGTAGCGTTCGGCTTTCGAACTATCGACGGGCCGTTCGTGCTGCGGGTCGCCGTACAGTTCCTGTTCGTCGGCGACGCCGTCCGTCTCGGCCGTACCCCCACGCTTGGTGCTTGACATCTCTCGTTTCGGAGTATACGGCCAGCGCCCCATTGCTTGCGGCCGCACTCGCAAGTAATTGAAGTGAGGTCAGGTCCTCGCGCCACTCGTCGAGTTCGGCGAGTTCCGACTCGATGTCGGCGACGTCACCCCGGACGCTCTCGATGCGGTCCGCGAGGTCGGACTCGGTGCTCGACAGCGACGTCGCCAGGTCGTCCACGTCCGACGACAGCGTTGCGATGTCGTCTTCGAGCGACATCGCCTCCTCCAGGTCGTCGCGCAGGTCCTCGACCTCGTCGTCGAGCGCGGCGGTCTCCTGGGTGTTCTGGGCCACGAGGTCCTCCAAGTCCGTTAGCTGGTCGGCCAGCTGTTCCACGTCCTCGCCCACGTCCGCGATGCTGTCGAGACCGTCGGCCAGGTTGTCGAGACCGTCGGCCAGGTTGTCGAGGTCCGCCTCGAGGTCTTCTACGCGCGCCGCGTCGTCGCGCACGTCGGCGAGGCCGGTTTCGAGGTCTTCGAGGTCGTCCCGGAGATTGCCGAGTTCGTCCACCCGCTCGCCGAGGTCGTCCAGGCGTTCGACGTCCTCGCGGACGCTCTCGACGTCCGTTTCGAGGTCCCTGAGGTGGGTCAGCTCCTCGCGGAGCTCCGCGACTTCCTCGTCCAGGTCGGCGACGCCGTCGAGGTCCTCCCGGACGTCTTCGAGGTCCGCTCCGAGGTCCTCGACCCGGTCCGTCTCCTCGCTGACAGCCGCCACGTCGTCTTCGAGGTCGGCCACCCTGGCCCTGGTCTGTGCGCCGTCGTCTTTCGCGTTCTCGACGCCCTCCCGGACGTCGGCCAGTTCCTCGCGAAGGGCGTCGACCTCGCTTTCGAAGTCGTCGACGACGTCCTGGGCGGTCCCGTTCTCGTCGATGAACTTCTCGAGCGCCTCCGTGTACGCCGAGAGGTCGTCGACCCGCGACTGGAGGTGACGAAGGCGCACATTGGTACTCTCGGGCACCTCGAGGTCGAGTTCCTCCCGGAGCACGTCCAGGTCGCCCTCGGCGACTTCGCCCGCCCGGATCTCGTCGGCCAGTGCGGCCGCGACGCTCCCCGGCCGGGGCGGTGACGTCTGGCGGTCGGGAACCGTCACGTCCTCGTCTCTCTCGGCCGGTTCCGCGTCCGCCGCCGGTTTCCGACCGGTCTCCTCCTCGTTCGACTCTCCCAGCGCGAGAGCGTCTTCGTCCCCGGCGTCGGCCCCGTCGTCCGGTACGTCGCCGCCGAGCGGGTCGTCCTCCGGCGAGTCGCCGCTCGCCAGTGGGTCCGCGTCGACCGACGCGCCGTCCGCCGGCCGGTCGTCGACTCCCCGCTCGTCGTCCGTGAGGGCGTCGGTGTCGTCGCCCGCGAGAGGGTCGTCGCCGCCGAGCGGGTCGTCGAGGGAATCGTCGTCGCCAAGGGGGTCGTCGTCACCCTCCGGACCAGTAGCGAGCGGGTCGTCGAGAGAACCGTCGGCCTCCGCGAGCGGGTCGCTTCCCTCGTCGGCGAGCGGGTCGTCCCCGAAGGCGTCGTCACTCCCGCCTTCGTCTCCGTCGTCGCCGAGACCGGGCAAGTCGCTCTCGCCCGCGATGACGTCGCGAACGACCTGACTGCTGTCCTCGGAGACGATGTCAGTGATGGTGTTGTCCGCGACCTCCTCGTCGTCGCTGGCCTCGCGCTCCTCGCTCGCCCCGACGGCGTCGACCATCGGCGGCCGGAGGAACTGTTCGGCTTCCTGCCAGTTCGAGAGTCGTATTCCGTACACCGTCGTCAGCGTCTCCCCGGCGTCCAGCACACGCTCGAACTGGACGCGGTGGTCCTTGTACGCCGTCCAGTTGTCGTTCTCGAACTCGGGATGGAAGCCGACGTTGTCCATCGGGAAGTCGTCCGGGATGCGGTCGGTGATCCGAACCGACACCGCCTCGTCGCGCTCTGACGCTATCTCGAACTTGATAGCCGGCACGGCGAACTCCTCGCCGTCGAACGATTTCTCGACGGTGACCCCGCTCGCGGAGCTGGTCACCACTTCGTTCCCCTCGGTGAAGTCACTCATACAGTTCACATAAGAGAAGTTATATATAAAACATACGCTGAAATACTGGTGCGTTTTTACGAACGCCGACGTCACCGACTGACGCCTTTGTCGCTCCCACAGCAAAACGAACGTCCGGCCTGCCGTTCCGCTACTCCTCGCTGTCCTCGTCGCGGTCGTCGGCGTCGCCCTCCTCGTCGTCGGTCGCGCCGAAGTCGGATTCCGCCTCTCCGGGGTCGTCTTCGACCCGGATGCTGACCGGTTCGGTCTCGGTCTCCGACTCGCCGTCCTGTAGGTGTCGGTCGAGGTTGATCACCGTGTTGAGTTCGCTCTGGACCTGGTCGACGATGCCACCGACGAGTTCGCTAGGTGCGATGGCGGTGTACTCGTAGGGGTTGTTGCCGGCTCCGGCACTCTCGCGCTTCTCGCGCGTGACCTTCTCCTCCTCGTGGAGTTCCGCCAGCGACTCGCGGACGGTGCTCGGATAGAGTCCCGTCCCCTCGGCGATCTCCTCGCTCGTGCTCCCCGGGTTCTGGCGGAGGTAGACGTAGATGCGAGCGCGCGTCTCGGTGTCGAGGACCCAAGAGAGCAGGTCGACGATGCCCTGGTCGAACCCCTCGACCGCGCGGTCAGCCTCCTTTTCGAGGCGCTCCCGCCCTCGTGAGAGACGCTCGGTTCCCGTCTCGTCTATCTCCTCTTCGACCACCGCCGTCTCCTCGCCCTCCTCTTCGACGGTGACGCGGTCGGTCACCGTGTCGTCCTCGACCGTCAACTCCTCCTCTACCGTGACGTCCTCGTCTACGTCTTCTATCTCGGCTTCTTCCACGGTGTCGTCTTCGACCGTGACGTCCTCCCGCTCGTCGTCGGTGTTCTCCCCGGACATGTTGTCTCAAGAAGGACGAAAGCTACGCGCGATTAAAAACCTTGCCTACAGGAGGAGCGACGCGTACAGCGCTTCGGCCCCCTCCTCCTCCCGGAGACGGCGTTGCCGGGTCGCGCCGCTCTCCCCGTCGTAGACGTCGCGGATGCCGGAGACGCCGAGACGGTCGCTCTCGCGGTCGACGACCTTGCCGAGCGACACCTCGCCGTCGAGGTCGCGAGCGACGAAGGTGGTGTCGTGGCCGTAGCGAATCGCCCGCCACTTGTTCTCGTCCAGCAGTTCTCGGCGGTGGTTGTAGCCCGCACCGCCGTCTCGCGGCCCGTGCCCGGCCGACCGGTACGCGGCCCACGGGTCCGCGCTGTCCTCGTACCGTTCCACGAGGTCGGTCACGAGCGCGTGCGTGTACTCGACGAACGCCATCACGCGCTCGGGGTCGGCCTGGCCGTCGGGTACCCGCACCTCGACGGTGCCGTGGCCGGAGTGGGGTCGCACGTCGTACCAGAGTTCGCCCCGGTCGTTGATGGCGTCGCCTTCGACCATCCGTTCCTCGAAGCGGGCGAACGCCTCGTAGGAGTCGAAGGCGGTCGGCATCCCCGTGTTCGGCAGCGCCTCGAATATCTTCGCGCGGGCTGACTGGAGACCGGTGTCGAAGCCGTTCCAGTACGGCGAGTTGGCCGACAGCGCGAGCATCACCGGGAGGTACCACCGTATCTCGTTGGCGACCCAGACTGCGGCGTCGGCGTCGTCCACGCCGACGTGAACGTGGAGCCCCGCCGTCGTGTTCCGGTGCTGTGGATACTGGATTCGGTCGAGTTGCTCGCGGTACCGTTCCTTGTCCGCGTGTTCGAGTTCGCGCCACTTCGCGGCAGGGTGGAGGCCGGCGGCGGCGACGCCGAACCCGTGCTCGCGGGCGTGGTCGACCAGCGCCTCCCGGACCGCCCGAACCTGCTCGCCGGCAGACGAGAGCGTGGTCTTCGGCGTCTGCGTCTCGATGACGCACTTGAACAGTTCGTGGTCGAGTCGGTCCTCCAGAATCTCCGGCGGGTCGTGCTCGTAGACGAGTTCGTCGGTTCCCGCAGTGGGACGACCCCGTTCGTCGACGACGTAGAACTCCTCTTCGACGCCAAGGGTCCCCCTCTCGCTGAAGTTTTCGGCCGAACCCAACTCCATTTTGCGGAAGTTAGCAACCCGCCGGGTAAATAGTTCCGGGACACGGCCGCGTCTACCGGGTGTTCGACGCCGCTGTCAGCGATTCGACGGAAATCGGCCCCGCTGCTAGCTCCCTGAGAGGACCTTGTACGCGACGGCGACGCCGCCGCTCACGACCGCGACGACCGCGGCGAGCGCGACAACGAATCCGACGAAGGCCACGGCCGGGTTGACGGCCGTGCGGAAGGCGAACTGACCGACCAGCAGCAGGACCCATCCGCCGACGAGAACCGCGTAGAGTTTCAGCATCTCGTCGTCGGTCGCGTATCGGAGGGCTTCGCGCGCTGAGACCGAGGACATACGTTCATCGCTGGACTCTCGGCTCGAAAGGTCTCAAAAGCTTGACTGTTTCGGTTCGCTAGCGCGGCACCGCCGCGACGCCGAGGTGGTCGTCGTGGAACGGGTCGAGCTGTCGTGTCTCCAGAATCTCGTACTCCTCGCGGAGGTCCGCCAGGACGAGGTCGAACACCTCCTCGGGGTCGCTGGCGACGTCCTCGCTCCTGGCCTTGATGGCCGCCAGCAGGACGCCGTCGCGCTGGAGGAATCGGACGTTCTCTCGCGCGACGCGGGCCTGCCCGCGGGTGGCCACGTCCTGGACGATGGCGTCGACTCCCGACTCGACGACGTGCGCGTAGGTCTCAGGCTTGCGCGCGTCTTTCAGCAGGGGAAAGAGGTTCCGGCGCGCCTCCGCGACGTCGAGCAGGTCCCGCGCGGGACGCGGTGCGAACTCGACCGCGTAGGTCGGCCCCGCGAAGTCGGCGACGTGGCTCACCGTCGTTCCGCTGGCCGCGCCGAGGTACAGCACCGTCTCGTCGCCCTGGAGGGCAGTCTCCATCCCGAGTTCGAGGAAGGCCGCGAGCTTCGAGCGCCGGGCGTCCCAGAGCCGCCACTCGCCGTCCGTCGGCTCGCCGTAGACCGGCGGCCCCCGGGTCGCCAGGCGCTCCTCGCCGTCGAACTCGCGGCGCTCGACCCCCTCAGGCAGCGTCATCCGTCACCCCTCCGGTCGAGGATGCCGTCGAGGCGCTCGCCGAGCTGTTCGTCCAGCTCCGGTTTGCGCTCGCCGGAGTAGTGGTCGACGCGCGCGGCGATGGCGAGCTTGCCCGAGAGCGTGCGGGCGACCGCGCCGCGGCGGTCCGGCGGCGCGCCCCTGACGGACTCGTGCGTGTAGATGACGCCGTGTTTCGGCGAGGAGGCGTGTCCCCGGAGATGCGCGAACAGCGCGTCCTCCGCTCCGAGCACCTGCACCGTCCCGCCGGGCATCTTGGCGAGCGATTCGAGGTCGCCGGCCAGCGCTATCAGCCGCGCGGCCAGCACAGGCCCCGCGAGCGCCGCGAGGTTCGGGGCGACCGCGGGCGCCTGCCGTTCGACGAACTCCCGGAGTACGTCGCGCTCGTCGGCCAGGTCCGCGACGCGCTCGGCGAGCGAGACGACCCGTCGCTCGACCGGGGATTCGGGGTCGTGCTCGGCGAGTTCGCGGGCGTAGGCCACGCCGGTGTCGGCGTCGGGATACAGCGTCCCGGCCCACTCGGCGACTCGCTCGGCGAGTTCGTTCGCTTCGGATTCGCAGTCGTCCATCGCCCGCACGGCGTGGACGAGCTGGCGGTCGTCGGCTCGCTCGCGCTCGGTGACCGCCTCGCGGGTCGCCCGAATGCTGGCCTCGCGGAGTTTCGCGTAGTAGTCCGCGTCGTCCTCGGCGAACCCGGCGTCGACCGCGCGGCGCGGCCAATCGGCCGGCGCGTCGGCGCTCCCCTCGCGGACGGCTGCCGCGCCCGCGTCGACGTCGTCGGGGTCGACCCCCGCGAACCACCCCTCGTCCGCCTCTGTCATGGTCGTGGGTTGTGCGCCTTCTCGTTTAAACCTGCGTTATTCGGTGCTCCGAGGCGGCGGTCGTCGAGCCAGGCCACTCGACGGCGGCCGTACGTATCGGCGTCGAACGGTAGCCGGCGAGAGCGTTAAGCCGGTCCTCCCCGAATCTCGACCGTATGTCCGAACCGCACGACGGTACCTCGACGCCGGAAGCGGAAACCGCCCCTGCGAGTCGCGTGACCGTCCCGCTGTGGCAGTGGACGGTCGAACTCGACGCCTCGCTCGTCGACGAGTCGCCGACGGAACTCCGGCGGCAGGTCCGCGAGTACGCCGCCGCCGAGCGCCGCTCGTTCGACCTGACGGTCGAGACGCCCGACGACTTCACCGGAGCGGTGATGGACGCGATGCGGACGATTCCGCGGGGCGAGACGCGAACCTACGGCGAACTGGCGGCCGCCCTCGACACTGCGGCCGTCGCCGTGGGACGGGCGTGTGGCCGGAATCCGCTCCCGGTCGTCGTCCCCTGCCACCGCGTCGTCGCCGCGGACGGACTCGGCGGCTACTCTGGTGACGGCGGAGTACCGCTCAAGAAGCAGTTGCTGGAACTCGAATCCGAGTAGCTACTTGTCGGGTGCGACGCGATTGACGTGCCCGGTGACTCCGGACTCCAGTTCGACCTTCACGCCGCCGGGCTGGGTGTGTTCGTCGGAGAGGAACCTGACGACGTCGCCGACGAGAGGGTCGGCGTCGTCGGCGTTGTCGGCGTTCGTCTGCTCTATCTCGACGGTCATTCCCGTCAGCAGTTCCTCTCGCGTCGGCTGGTCGGCGGACAGACACGGAGTTAGGGTGCTCCCGTCAAAGAAGATGACGGCCCCGTAATCGCTACTCGAACTTCTCGAACGGCTGCTCGCAGGCGTTGCAGAAGTGCATCGAGCGACAGAGCGACGGTCCCTTGGGATGTTCGCGCTCGGTGTCCGTCGACCCGCAGTACGGACACTCCGCGCCCGAATCCTCGCCGCTCGTGCCGACGCTGGGGTCGAGCCGTCTCATACGCTCAGTCCGAACTCGCGGAGGTCGTCTTTGCCGCGTTCGGTCACCATGTCGATCGTCCACTCCGGCGACCAGACCAGTCGGAGGTCGACGTTCGCGACGCCCTCGACTGCGGCCACCGTCTTTCGCACCTCGTCCGTCAGCATGTTCCGGGCCGGACAGCCGGAGTACGTGAGCGTCATCAGTATCTCGACTGTCGCACCGCTGTCCTCGTCACCCTCGGTCACCTCGACGCCGTAGAGCAGTCCGAGGTCAACGATGGAGATGGGCATCTCCGGGTCCTCGACGCCGTACAGCGCCTCCCAGACGTCTGCTTCGAGACCGGTCGCGTCTTCGCCGGTCGCCGGCAGGTCCTCGACGTCGCCGTCGCCCTCGACGTACTCGGTGTAGGCGCACAGTGCCGACTCCGCGCAGTCGTCTACCCCAGGGACGCCGTCGCGTTCCGTCGCTCCCTCGTCGTGGAGGTCGGGTATCTCGGGGTCGTACGGAACGCCGTGAGTCTCACGAGACGACGAACGTTGTTCGTCACCGTCACTCGACATCGTCGGGGTCCTCCATGATGCGGGCGGCCCGGTCGCGGTCGAGTTCGCGGTACGTCTTCGTGAACGCCGACCAGAGGTCGTCCCAGTCGTCCGTGTGGGAGCGGTCGCGCCCCACCGTCTCGGGCAACTCTACGTTCTCGTGGTTGGCGTCGTACTGCTCGGGCAGTTCGACGTCCTCCACCGACAGACCGAGGCTCTCCAGGTACGGGACGACGGTGTCCAGCCACTCCTCGCGCATGTCCGCAAGCGACCGCGTTCGGAGGCCGAGGTCGTCGATGCGCTCCTCGACCGTCTCGTCGACGGGCGCGAAGATAGTCAGCGCGTACGGGAGCAGCCGGTCCACCGCACTCTGGACGCGCTCGCGGCTCGGCTCGTCTTCGCAGAGTCGTTCGAGCCAGCTCTCGGCGTGCTCGCGGTGGTAGTCCTCCTCGTCTCGTATCTTGCCGACGCGGTCCCGGATTCGGGGGTACGACGAGTCCACCAGCGCGGCGAGTCGCATCTCCTCGGCCACGTCGTAGAGGTACGACCGTACGACGGGGTCGGCCCAGTCCCCCTCCTCGAACCGGAGTTCGGTCAGCGTGCTGTGGTGCCACCTCCCCGGTTCGCGCTCCCAGATGAGTTCCGACTCCTCGGCACCGAAGTCCTGCAGCAGGTCGTACCAGAGCCGAGCGTGACCGAGTTCGTCCTGCGCGATGTTGGCGAGCGCGAGGTCGGACTCGAGCGTCGGCGCGCGCACCTGCCACTCGGTGTAGCGCTCGGCGAGGACGAACTCGTCGTCGGCGAGTCGGTACAGCAGCGTCTCGACGGCCTCGCGCTGCTCGTCGGAGAGGTCGCCCGGTCCCGGGAGGCTCTCGGCGGTCGCCATCAGTCGTCACCTCCCTCGACCCTGCGCTCGGCCTCGACCTGTTCGCTCTCGGACTCGGCGACTTCCTCGGCCGCCGCTTCGAAGCTGTACGAGGTCGCCCACCGGTAGGACTTGTCGGTCGTCCCGCCGAACTTCGCGTCCTCGGTGTCGACCTCGCCGATCTCCTTCTGGGGTGCGACCCAGAGGCTGTTGGTCGGCTTGCGGCGGGCGTGCTGTATCTCCGCGAACAGCAGGGCCATCTCTCGATCCGGCGCGTGGACGTTTCCGCAGTGGGTGTGGTACTCTCCTTCCTGCTCCTGTCTGAACACTTCCCAGATCATGGTCAGTCGGCCGCCTGCGGCTGTTCGCCGCCGTACAGTCGCTGTTCGTGGCTGTCCATCGACTCGCGAACCCACTCGACCGCCTCCTGGGCGCGCTTGCGACCGTTTATCTGTCCGAGGCCCGGTTCGTACTCGTTTTTCGCGATGGTGAAGAACTCGTCCCAGTCGAGGTCGTCCTCGACCACTTCGAACGTTCCGTCGCCGTTCTCGCGGATGCGCGGCTCGTCGGGAATCTCCAGGCCGTACTTCTTCGCCTTCGGGACGTAGGAGTTCAGGAAGGCGTTGCGAAGGTCGTCGTTCGACATCTGCTTCAGACCGACCTCGCTCGCGAAGTCGTGGTGGGTCGACTTGTCGTTGGTCGGGCCGAAGAACTGGATGATTCTGGGCCACCACTCCTCGAAGGCCTCCTGGGTCATCTCCTGTTCCTTCTTCGACCCCGTCATCAGTTCGTAGAGGATGGCCTCGCCGTGTTTGACGTGGAACCCCTCCTCGAAACAGACCTTGTCCATCGCGTGGGCGTAGGGTTCCCAGCTGGTCTGTTTGAGCGTGGCCTGCCGGCGCATCGCTGCGCCGTCGACGAAGAACGCGATCATCGGCGTCTCGACCCAGCTCTCCAGCGGGTAGTGGAAGCAGTTGAGGAACTTCCCCTCCCCGTTCGCGAGTTCGTCGAGCATCTGCTCGCGGCTCTTGACGCCGAGCGACTCGGCAGCCCGGTACAGCAGTTGCCCGTGACCGATCTCGTCCTGCACCTTCGCCGAAAACGCCAGCTTTCGGTCGAGGCTCGGGGCCTCCCGGATGAACGGACGTTCGAGGTACGCCCCCATGATCTCGCTGTTCGCGTGGAACTGGATCATCCGGGTCGCCGCCTTCCGGTACTCCTCCGGCAGATCGTCCTTCGGGCTGAACTCTCGCGGTCCGGCCCGCTGTTTGACGGTCTCGATGTCCATGGTCGTTCATTACATCTCCCGTCCCATACTACTTGACCCGCCTATGGAGCGCTTTTAAATACGTGCGGCGCCTTCCGTCGGACGTGATAGAGGAGTGCCTGGTCGTCGAGTTCACCGTCACCGGCGACGACTGTCCACTCGCGGAGGCCTCCCGTGAGACGAGTATCCACGTCGACTGCCAGCCGCCCCAGCTTCGGTACGACGGTAATGCACTCCTGCGGTTCAGCGCCGGCGTGCCGCCCAGCTTCGACGACGTCGAGAGCGACCCCCTGGCCGAGTTCCTCGACGCCGACGACCGCATCCGTTACTTGCACGTCTCCACGACGGACGACCGCCGGAACTACCGCTGTCTCTCGAAGCATCCCTGCATCGTCCACGAGCTGACGAACGCGGGATTCATGGCCGAGTCGCTCCGCTACCGCGACGGCGGCGCGACGTTCACGGGCGCGGTCGTCGGTCACGACGTACTCCGGGGAGTCCTGGAAGCGGCGGGGGAAGCGGTGGGCGTCACGCTCTCTCGAGTCCATCCGCTCGGTTCAGAAGACGAGGACGCCGTCGCTCGCACGTGGGACGTCACGCCCGCTCAGGAGCGCGCCCTGCGGACCGCGCTGGAGATGGACTACTTCGGCGTCCCACGGCAGGCCACCGCGAGCGAGGTCGCGGACGAACTCGCCATCAGCAAGTCGGCGTTCCTCGAGCGCGTCCACCGCGCGGAGCGAACGCTGTTCTCACAGCTCTTCGAGTAGCGCCCCCGAGACGGACTGTGACGCTCGCGGACGGCGGCCGCGGCAGACCGTTCCTCCGGTCGCTGTGTAGTGGCGAACAGACGGCGGACCCGAGCGCGAAGCGGCGTGCCGTACTCCCGCGGACCGCTTCGCGGCGACTCGTCAGGTCACGCCGACGTTGGTCGCGTCTTCCGGTTTAAATCTCCGCGCCGCGCAAGCGTTCGGCGTCCGGACGTGCTCGCCGCTTTGACGCCGGTCGGGCGCGAGCGCTGGCTATCCCGTCTTGTAGACGCCGCGGGCTTCGGCCACGTGTTCGTCGTCCTCGTCGTGGACGCTCACGTCGACGACGCCGACGTCGCTGCCGTTCCGGACCACGTCGGCCTCCGCGTACAGGTCGCCCGTGCCGGCTTCGATGTAGTCGATGCGCATGTCGATAGTCGGCACCGGCTGGTCGTTCAGCGAGACGAGCGCCGCACCGCCGACGGTGTCCGCCAGCGTAAACGTCACCCCGCCGTGGGCCATCTGTCGGTCCCGGTTCCACGAGAGTTCCTCGCGCATCTCGATGCGACCTTCGGCGTGGCCGTCCTCGGCTGCCGTCACCTCGACGCCGAGCAGGTCGGCGAACGGCATGTCCTCGAAGAACGCTTCGATGTCCATACCGCGAGTCCGAGTGGCGGGCAATTAAATGTGGGCCACTCGACTCCCCCGGTATGGACGTAACGGACGACGACGGCATCCGAACAGTCACTTTCGACCGTCCCGAGGTCATGAACGCCTTCACGACCGATACGGCCGAGGAGCTGGCCGACGTGCTCGCGGAAGCCGACGCAGACGAGCACGACGCCGTCGTGCTGACCGGGGAGGGCGACGCCTTCTCGGCGGGCGGGGACGTGCAGTCGATGGCCGAGCGCGAGGAGACCACGGAGGCGGCCTACGAGCGCATCACGGCGACGTTCGGACGCGTCGTCGAGGAGGCGCTCTCGGCTCCCGTCCCCATCGTCGCGAAGGTGAACGGCGACGCCGTCGGCGCGGGACTGGCCATCACGGCCGTCAGCGACTTCGCGTACGCCGTCGACTCGGCGAGGTTCGGCTGTGCGTTCGTCCGCGTCGGCCTCATCCCGGACACCGGCGGCTCCTTCCTGCTCCCCCGCATCGTCGGCCTCCGAACCGCGAAGCGACTCGCGTTCACCGGCGAGTACTTCGGAGCTGACGAGGCGGCCGAGATGGGGCTGGTCAACGAGGTCGTCCCGGACGAGCAGCTCGGTCCCGCCGTCGACGACCTGCTCGACACGCTCCAGGAGCGCCCGACGAGGACCATCGGTCTCGCCAAGCGCGCCATCCACGAGAACATGGGCAAGGGATGGCGCGAGGCGGCGGACTACGAGAACATGGTGCAGTCCCAGGCTTACGACACGCCGGAACACGAGGAGGGCGTGGCGGCCTTCCTGGAGGGGCGCGACCCCGAGTTCGAGTGACCGTCGGTCCGCCGGCGGTCACTCCTCGGGGACGTCGTACGTGACGCCCTGGGGAGTCTCGTCGGGTACTTCGATGACGATGGTACTCGCGATGCGGTTGAACAACCGGAGCTTCTCGCCTTTCATCGCCAGCCAGCCGACCAGACAGTCCAGCGGTAACAGGAACGCCTTCCCGAAGCTCTCGATGGCCGCGGTCGGGTAGTCGATGGACCCTCCCTCGCGGTCGGTCACCCGCAGGTCGAGCACCATCTTGCCAGGGGACTGTCCGCCGTGGCCCTCGAAGGCGGTCCAGTAGACCCAGAGCGCGAGGCCGTCCGTCCCCGTGAACAGGAAGGCAGAGCCGAACTCGGGCAGTGGTCCGACGAGGTCGCCGACCACGCCGAGGACGGCCGACACGAGGAGGACGTCGATCAGCCACGCGCCGAAGCGGGTGCTCCACTTCGCGAGGTGGAGCACTTTCGAACCTTCGTTCGCCATAAACTGTCGATTCGAGCGGCGGCGTAAATAACTGTTCGACCGCGAGACTCGAATCGCCGGGAGAACGTCCGGCGAAAGACCGCGTCCGGCATCGGACCAGGAGCAGCGCGACCGTTCGTCACCGGTCGTCGGCGATCGATTCAGAGTCCCAAGAACTTCTCCGCGTTCTCCCAGAGTATCTTGCGCTGGACGTCTTCGGGGAACTCGAGTTCCGCGAACTGGTCGAGCCACGGTCCGGGTTCTATCATCGGGTAGTCCGTGCCGAACATGACCTTGTCCGAGAGCAGGCTCTTCGCGTAGTGGAGCACCTGGTCGTCGATGTACCGCGGCATCCACCCCGAGAGGTCCATGTAGACGTTGCCCTTCTGCTGGCAGATGGCTAGTTGCTCTTTCTCCCACGGGAACGCGGGGTGGGCGATGAGGATGTCGAGGTCCTGGTGCTCGGCCGCCACGTCGTCGACAAGCATGGGATTGCCGTACTTGATCTTGAGTCCGCGACCGCCGGGCGCGCCCGCGCCGAGCGTCGAGTTGCCGCCGTGAAAGACGACCGGAACGCCCAGGTCCTCGATGGTGGCCCAGAGTTCCTCGTGTTCGGGGTCGCTGGGGTCGAAGCCCTGCGCTATCTGCTGGAACTTGAACCCCGAGAGGTCGAGGTCCTTCACTGCACGCTCGGCCTCCTCGACGCAGTCCTCCTTGAGGGGGTCGACGCTGGCGAATCCGACGAAGAAGTCGGAGTACTCGTCCCGGACTTCGGCGACGTAATCGTTGGGCACCGGCGGGTTGCCGGTGTTGGTCTCGGCGTCCCAGCCGAGCAGGACGGTCGTACCGATTCCGGCCTCGTGGTACTCCTCGATGAGGTGGTCGTAGGTATCGGTCTCGATGGAGGTGCCGAACTTGTTCGCGGCGTCCTCCATCATCAGACCGCCAGCGTCGTGGAGGAACTCCTCCGTCGGCTGGTGGCAGTGGGTGTCGATGATGGGGTAGTCGTCCTCGTGGTCGGCGACGACGTCGAGCGTTGGCATGTGCGCTCTTTCTCCGGATATTCCTAAAAAGGTAGGCAACTCGTCGCTTCGGCTCGATTCGGTGCTCGCCCGGTGAAATCTGCCCGAAGTCAAGTAAAATATATTACATTGGTACTTATTATTTAACACGTTGCGTGTTGGCTCCATGCCGAAAGATCCGAACGAAACTGGTAGGACGGAGCGCTCGTGGGATCGTCGGTCGTACCTGAAACTCGTCGGCGGAGCGACAGGCGCACCGACGCTGGCGGCGGCCGCCGACACGGCGGGCGGTTCCGGCGGGGGGTCGACCGAGGCGAGCGACCGGTCCCGCGCCGACGCCGAGCAGGCGTCGTTCGAGTACGAGCAAGTGTACGACGCCGTGGAGGACCTGGGCATGGACCCGACGGGTCAGGAGCCGATCGACGACACGCTGGACGAGTATCTCCGGAGCAACACCAGACTGGAGTTCCCGCAGGGGGAGTACCTGGTCACCGAGTACAACTACGATTACGGCAACGGACTCCACGACTTCGCGATGGTGGCGGTCGAGACCGGTGCGACGTTCCTGCTGGAGACGCCGGACGCCGTCACCGGAAGCGCGGGAGCGTACTGGCTGTCGCTCGGTGGCCCGGGGTCGTACAACGTCCACTACGAGGGGTTCAGACACGACGTCGGCGACGCGCCGGAAGCGCCGCGGATGCAGATTCTCGTCGACGACGGTCTGGTCGTCAGGGACGTGCTCCACCGCGGCGTCCACCGGGGCTCCCAGGGGCCGTTCCTCTGGGGCGTCCGGACCGCCGACGGCACCGGTCTGGTCGAGAACGTTCGCGCGCCAGACGGCGCACCGTCCGGCAGCGGGGCCGTCGGGACGTTCGTCGAGGCGGAGACGACCGGCGACATCGAGTTCCGGAACTGCGAACTGGCCGGATTCCCGAACAACGGTCTCTATCAGTCGAGCAAGAGCAGCGGCACCGTCCGCGTCGTCGGCGGTCGCTACCGCAACAACAACATCGCCAACGTCCGCCTCGCGGGAAGCGGCGGCGTCGTCCGCGACTGTTGTGTCCGCGTCGACGAAGCCCACTCGGACTCCTCGTTCCCGACGAACATGCGCGGCATCTGGCTCCTCGGGACGAACGCGACCGTCGAGAACTGCGACGTGGAACTGCTGGTCGACGTCGCCAGCGACGGGGCGGTCGTCGTCGAGAAGAGCGGCCGGTCGCAGACGATACGGAACTCTCGCATCCGCGTCGACGCCGACGACACGGCCGCGGTGTACGCCAAACCGCCGGACAGTACGCCCGCGCCGGTCACGTGCGCCGGTCTGCAGGTCACCGGCGACGCCGCCCACACGTCCGGCGGCGTCGCGGGCAGCGCAGCATTGCGCGCCTACGGACGTCCCCGGTCGGTGTTCGACGCCTGCTGCGTCGAGCAGACGGGCGAGGACCGCGACGGTATCCTGCTCCAGTACTGCAGCGACAGCCGCGTTACCGACTGTCGGTTCGACGTCACGGGCCAATCCGTCGTGCTCTCTAACTCCGGCAGCGTCACTCGCCGACGCAACCGGACCGGGTCGGCCGACTGCACGCCCCCGACGTGCGATGCGACGGTCGGAACGCTCGTCGACGGCTTCGAGGACGGCGACCTCGCAGAGTACCGCTTCGACCGCGGCGGGGCGGGCGCGAACGTCGTCTCCTCCCCGACGAGGCGGGGCGGCCGTTCACTCGAACTGGCCGACGAGGCCGTCGAACTGATCAGCACCGAGGGGCTGGACGCCTATCCGGAGGCCGGCGACACGTTCGCCTACTGGTTGCGCGCCGAGGCGGGGGCCGAGGACCTCAACGTGACATACGGCGTCCAGGGGCACGACGACCGCTACTTCGTCCGCGTCGACGTCGCGAACGACGACCTCATGCTGTTCCGCTACGAGGACGGGTCTGCTCATCGCCTCGAATCTGACTCGGCGGGGTACTCGCTCTCGGCCGGTGCGTGGTACGAGGTGGTGGTCGACTGGAGCGACCGCGGGAACCACTTGGTTACCCTCCGCGACGAGGAGGGCGCACGAATCGCCCGCGTCGGGGCCGCCGACGCGACCTGGACCGACGGCGGTGTCGGCTACGACGCGTACCTCGCCTGCGGCCAGCGGGCGTACGTCGACGCCGTCGGCATCAAGTGAGCGGCGGAGGCGTCGGCTACTCTCCTTCTCGATAGTGATGGTAAGGCCGCGGCGTTCGTCCACCCACGGCCCGGACTTTGACCCCTGCGACCGATTTCCGCTTCCCGTATGAAAAAATCGCTACCGCCTTCGTAGCGTGTTAGTTAACGAGCGATTCGAGCGACTTCGCTCGCAGTCCCATCGGTGCCAGAATCAGGAATGGCGTCAAGGCGCCACCCTTCTTGCTGCCGGGACAGTTGGGCCCCGAACCGGGACCCGCGTGTGGTTCATCGCCCCCCTTGTAGTTTTGACAGTGGTTGGACTGCGGGTTGTGTTTCGGTTGGCCAGTTTTTTTGTCTGCGACCACCGCAGTCGTTCCAACGCTCGCCAGTACTGTTCCGACGACGGCTACGGTGAGCAGGATTCGAGTCGTCCTTTTCATGCTTATCTCTCCTGGGATGGCGGGGTCGTTCCTCGGCACCCCGCTGGTGAGCGTCTACCCGGACGTGTTTTAGCTCGGAGATTGGTTCACGTAGTTCAGTGAGGAAATCCGGCACTGAAACCCCAACGCAATTAGAGAAGCCCCTATTATTAGACCTTGTTGCCTTACAGTTCGCAAATTCTGTACCGAAGGGGCGAAATATTTCTAGCGTAAGTCGCGAGCGCGAACTGTTGATTTGTCCGGTGAATGTGGAGAAGCGAAGGATGGTCGTCCCGAAATACTCCGTGGTTCATACGGTTCAACGTGAGCTCCGCGTCCGGCGGGAGTCAGCCCATCGTTTCGAACTTCCGCCGCGCTCCAACGACTGATTGCGGCCGCGGCGCGAGGGTAACTCACTTCCTCCCTCGGTCGCTTCGGCCCGACTCTGGACCGGGCCGTGTTATCGACTACTACTCCCAGTCGCCCGGTCGTTTCGGTCAACGACGCTCTACTCCTCCGTCTTGACGAGGAACTTCATGTCGCCCTCGAAGACGACGGTGTCCTCCTGGTTCGTCATCGTGGTGTCGATGACGACTAGTCCTGCGTCGTCCCGACTGCTGATCTCCTTCGTCTCGGTCACTTCCATGTCGAGACTGATGGTGTCGTCCATGTAGACGGGGTTCGGGATGTCCATGTAGTTCATCCCGAGGAACGCGAGGACGGTGCGTTCGAGAATCCCGATGCGGTAGACGAATCCGGTGGCGAGCACGAACGTCATCGGGCCGTGGGCCACCCGCTCGCCGAAGTACTCGTCCTCCGCGTACTCCCTGTTGGTGTGGAGTTCGGTCCAGTCGCCGGCGAACGCCGAGTGCATCACGAAGTCGTACTCGGTGACGGTGCGGCCGACGCTCTCGAACGTCTGTCCCTCCTCGAAGTCCTCGAAGTGGTGTGGCTGGTAGCTGTACGGCATATCGGAGAAAACTTCGGTGAAATATAAGTAAGTATTGCACCTACCGCCACCATGACCGAGATTCCCGACGAGCGCCGCGAACGCATCGCGGCCGACCCCTTCTGCGAGACGCTCGGCGTCGAACTCGTCGAACTGGCCCCCGGCACTGCTACGACGGAACTCGTCGTCACGGAGGACCTGCTGAACTTCCACGGGACGCCCCACGGCGGCGCCGTCTACTCGCTCGCGGACGCGGCCTTCGCCGCGGCGTCGAACGCCGAGGGTGAGACGGCCCTCGCGCTGGAGACCAACGTCTCGTATCTCGACGCGGTCGCGGTCGGCGAGACGTTGACCGCGACCGCAGACCGCGAACACGCGTCCGACGCGACCGCCAGCTATCGCGTGGACGTGACCGACGAGGACGACGAGGTGGTTGCCGTCTTCCGCGGCCGCGTCTACAAACCCTGAGAGCTACGAGGTCGTCCACCGTGAAACGGTGGCCGTCGCGAAAGCAGCGTCGAGAGTCGGGCGCGCCGTCGCTCACCGGTGGTCGTAGACGCGCTTTACCTTCCCCGTCTCCGAGCGGTCGATGACGCCGGGACCGACGACCTCTATCTCGTCGGGGTTCACCTCCAGTGTGTCTTCGAGCACCGTCCGGATGCGGTCCTCCAGTTCCTCGTGGGTGCCGCCGTACTCCTCGTGGTACTCGACGGTGAGTTCCATCCGGTCGAGGTTACCCCGGCGGAAGAGGTCGATGCGGTAGTACGGCGCGACGTCGTCGAGGTCGACCATCACCTCCTCTATCTGGCTGGGGTAGACGTTGACGCCGCGGACGATTATCAGGTCGTCCGTGCGGCCGGTGACGTTGTCCATCCGGACCGCGGTGCGTCCGCAGTCGCACTCCTCGTAGGTCAGCGAGGTCATGTCGCCCGTTCGGTAGCGCAGGACGGGCAGCGCTTCCTTCGTCAGCGACGTGAGCACGAGTTCGCCCTCCTCGCCCTCGGGCAGGGGTTCGCCCGTGTCGGGGTCGATTACCTCGGGATAGAAGTGGTCCTCCCAGACGTGCAGTCCCTCCTGGGCCTCCTCGCACTCGATGGAGACGCCGGGGCCGATGACCTCCGAGAGACCGTACACGTCCACGGCGGTCACGTCGAGCGCCTGCTCTATCTCCTCGCGCATCGGGTCGGTGAACGGTTCCGCGCCGATGACGACGGTCGAGAGCGGTAGCTCCCGAGGGTCGATACCCCGCTCTTCTGCCGCCTCGGCGAGATACAGACAGTAGGAGGGCGTACACGCGAGCACGTCGCTCTCCATGTCCCGGAGCATGTCGAGTTGTCGGCTGGTGTTGCCGCCGCCGGTCGGGATGACGCAGGCACCCAGTTCCTCGGTGCCGTCGTGGAAGCCCAGACCGCCCGTGAACAGTCCGTAGCCGTAGGCGTTCTGGACGATGTCGTCCTCCGAGACCCCGGCGGCCGCGAGCGAGCGCGCCATCACCTCGCGCCAGAGGTCGAGGTCGTCGTCGGTGTAGGCGACTATCTTCGGTTTCCCGGTGGTGCCCGAGGAGGCGTGGATGCGGTTCACGTCGGCGTGGCCCACCGCGAACAGGCCGTCGGGGTACTCGTCCCGGAAGTCCTCTTTCGTCGTGAAGGGGAGTTCCGTCACGTCCGCGACGCCCTCGACGAGGCGGGCGTCGCGCCCGACGACGTCGAGGGCGTCGCGGTAGAAGGGGACGTTCTCGTACGCGTAGGCGACCGTCTCGGCGAGGCGGTCGCCCTCGAGGCTCTGGAGTTCGTCGCGGGACGCGGCCTCTATGTCGCTGTATACCATACCACTCGATGCTTCGGAAGCCGACGACAAAATCCTTTCTCGGGTCGAGAGGTCGCGTTTAGTTAAGGCTGAAGGATGAGGCGGAGCGAATTTCGGCTGGTCAATGGCTGAAATCGCCCGCCTCACT
>NZ_JBPBWC010000011.1:0-142734 GCF_050954125.1 Halomicrococcus pelagicus
ACGCCGTGGCGAACTCGCCTATGAAGTACAAACCGATGCAGAACCACTCTACTGGGTCTTCGACTTCCTCAGCATCAGTAAGCCCTACAAGGCCTTCTGGAAACTCCGCTAGCCTCCTTATTGGTCGTTGTTGATATAGATCTCTCTTATACTTTGTACTCTTCTAGTGACTCACCGCAGTGCGGGCAGTATTTGATATCTTGACCGGTTTCTTCGATGAATCGGGATGCGAGGATGCTAGCTGGGAGTGCAAAGAGACCGACTCCGAGTGTGGCGATTCTTGCACCAAGTTCCAAGTAGTGTTATAGGATAGACGTCGGCGTAGCCAACGGTCGTGAGGTGGGCCCCCACTAAAGACCTGTCAGATACGTTGACGTAGAACAGGAGAATTGCCAGTAGATCATTGAGAAGAATGGGTGTAAGCATGAATTTGAGTCGGCTAATGATAGGATGCTCGTATTCTAGATCGGTGGTACAAAAGGCGACTAATGAAGACAAAGCGAATCCTGACATGAGATAGTCCAATTTCCCCCACAGGTGAATTAAGAAATACTTATAAACTATCAATTTTATCCGTATTGATATACATGACCGCAGGTGAACACATGCGGTTGATGTATGAGATAATAATAAGATGGCAACACGAAGATCCGTCCTCGTAAACAGAGGCGCAACCGCAGCAGTCCGAGCCGTTGCAGGCTATACTAACAATGACAATTCGAAGTTCCGTGTCCGACCCTAATAATTCAGATGTCGGAACCTACACAATCAGCAATAGCGACGTCGATTTAAAACATGAGCAAAGCAGAAGAAACCGCAGAACCCACAAACGCAAGTACAGACACACAGACCAACGCAGGCTTCACCAGCCGACTTAAGCCGAACGGCGCGAAAATCGGTATTGTCGCAGCCATATTCAGCATTCTCTGGGGCGCACTTGCTGCATGGGCACTCGCCAACACTGGTCTTGCAGCAGTCGGATTCATTGGTGGAGTTATCGTCGGTTGGTGGGCGCTCGCAAACAACCCAACAGCTAAGCATGTCGCCCGACGCGGACTGTACGTTGCCGCGCCGATCCTTGCACTTGGCCCAACGCTATTCTATGTTCCAACAATCATTGCCCCTGGTGATGGCGCATCTGGAGCAGGCACATTCATCGGCTCAATCATGGGCTTGGTAATCTGGACGATTCCCGCCGTCATCATTGCCGGGATCATGTTTGCCGCCGGCTATTTCATCAGTAGACAGATAGACTAGATCCTGCCTTTCGCTCTGCCCAGACTTGAGTCGAACTGAACAATCTTCGACTCTCTTTGGCGGCCAAGCCCAGAACACGCTCAACCATTTTCTCCATCACGCGATAGCCGTCATTCGTGGACGCACGCCCGTGGTGGGTGACGACTGTCCGATCGCCCGTCCGAACTATCTGAGCACCGCAAGACGGCTCTACCATCGTCTTGATGAGTATGAAGTCTTTCTCGTACCCAGTATGCTTCTCTCGCTGGCATCACATCTACTCCGACTCTGTTCGTTTTTGCCACGCTAATAGGTGAGCGACTGACGTTCGAGGCCGTTGCAATGGGAATTTCAATGGCTGCGTCCTATTACGATTTCAACCTGAGAAGAAGAATTGAACGACGGATTCCGATGCTGTACTCACCCTCTGCAGCATATAATACAATTCAATCAGTCGAGAAACTGCTGCGATACGGTATATGGAAACGTCTGCGAATCATTATTGATTGAACGGAGGCTACCGCCGTGACGAAACAGACCACGCTTACGGGCGACGTACAGACTCGTCTCGTTAACCAGCGGAAGACCGACGAGTATGACGTCGATATCGGGAGAGCCAACGGCGGGGAGAGTCACATGCTGAACACCGACGTCGGCGATGACGGGTGGCTTGGCAATCCCTACAAGACGAGAGACGGGTACTCGCGAGAGGAAGCGGTCGAGAAGTACCGAGAAGCGTTTCACGACAGACTTAACGACGACGAGTTCCGGAACGCTGTCGAAGGGCTCCGTGGCAAGACTCTGGCCTGTTGGTGCACTCCGAAAGCGTGCCACGGGGACGTCATTCTCGAATACCTCCGAAGTTAGCATAATATACTAACCTGCGTGCTCGCCCAAGAGCGACCGAACCGCGAGAAGACGCCTTTTCGACCATCGTCTGGCAGGCTACGTCGCGGGCGTCTACGGCGTCGATCGCGTCGGCGACGTCGGGCCAGTACGGCGTTGGTTCTGCGTCCCTTCTCACCATCTTGCTCTGGCGACGTCGGTCTCGGAGAAGCTTCCGTTCCTGCTCGCGTTCTCGCTTTATCTCGCGCTCGTCGCCTACTCAGGTCTGGAACGCCGCCTTCCAGTCATCGTGGTCAACGACGTAGCCGGCTGGAGCGCCTTTGCTCATCTTTGTCGCTGTCTCGTGAACCTGTTGCGAAGGTTGGTTACAACGATGTAATAATGGGAGTCGACGGTGTCAACACCCTTCTCTTTCGCAGAAACGACGCAGAAAAGGACGCACCACACAGCAGTCGTCCGAACGGTACTACCGTGGTTCACTGGGAATGCGGTGTGGCTCTGCGATGACCAAGTCATCGAATAACTAGCAGTAGATGCTACACTCGTTCGGAGCGGAATGATTGGCTCGACAATTCAATGTCGGAATAGAGATCCGAGTTCGATTTCAGAGTAGTTGACTCCTATTGTCTGAAGTGCATCCCAAAGGGTTGCTTGATTGCTTGTCACAACAGGTTTTCCAAGATCTTGTTCTAATTGGTCGATGATTTCGAATGTTCGATATCCAGTACAGCTGATGAACACCCCATCTGCATCTTCACAATCAATATCTCGGGCTTGTTGGTATGCTATTTCTGGACGGTTAGCGCAAATCTCTTCGTCCGTCTGGCACCCTAACCCGTGTATGTCAAGTAATTCATAGCCTGATTCCTCAAGAAAGTCGACTTCCAACTGGTTGAGCTCCTCAATATATGGTGTTGCAACCGTAATGGAATTCATATTGAGCGTGTCGAACGCACGCTTGATTGACGCTGCCGTTGCAACCGCAGGCACCCCTGCAGCGTTTTCGATCTGTTGTTCGATTTCTGTTTCAAATCCTTCACCTTTGAGCAGACTGCCGGTAGTACAGGAATAGGCGATTACGTCAACGTTAGTTGTTTCAAGCAGTTTTGCGCATCGCTCAATATCATTTGACATCCGCTCTAACGTCTCCGTATCAGCAACCCCGTCTTCGAGCAACATCCGAGAAGCGTGTACAGAGACGCCTTCAGGTGTATGCCGGAAGTATTCGCCCTCACTCGTTCGATCGGACGACGTCACAATGAGTCCAAGCCGATTTCTCCACCCGTACATTATTCGGCTTGCTCCATGTCGATCCCTGTACTTTGAGTATCGCTGCCCCGTCCTTGCCAGAACTCAAGTTTCCACGACGGATTCGAAAGACGATAGAGGCCAACTGTGAGCAGAGGGAGAACGAGTACTGCAGCGAATAAGACAGCCAAGATTGGGTAGATTTGACTGACAAGGCTAATAATCCCCATTCGAGACAGCAATATTGCGCTAAGGAGAATCAGTAGGCCTACTGATCCACGCTGCAGGGATGTGAGGCCGTCTCTCTTCACGAAGAATTGATGATTAGATTCCTTTATGTTTTCGTCAATTCGCTCTGTGATGGAGTGGACAAACCCGACTCCGCTTTCAGTTAGCGTCCATCCGATTGCTAGTCCATAGAGAACTAATAGAATAGGCGGGTCAAGCATCGCTAACCACGGAACAGAAGCCCCCATCACGTTCTCGTTGGGATAGTAAGCCAGAAGCGATAGATATGATAACACTAGTGGGATAGCAAGCATAACCGCACTCAGTACACCTGAAATAACTGCCTCTGAGCGGCTTTCCATCCGGTCGATTAAGAATAACGGTGGAATAAAGCCGATCAGCGAGTATCCAGCATAGATCAACGCAGATTTGATGGCAGCAAATAACTTTGGATCATCGACATATGCTGTACTTCCACTTGATAGGACATTGAGCGCCTCCCCACCGTTATTGACAAGGACGTATCCGAACATTGTAACGTATACTGCGTAAATAAACGTCGTGCCATAGACACTGAACCGCTCAATTGCCCCGCGCCCGAAGTAAAGGACAAAGAAGATGAATCCGATGAGAAGGACGTTTGCTGCAAACAACGGAACACCAAGGATCTGATTCATTAGGTTGCCTCCCGCAGAGGCAACGACTGCAATGATGACAATAGCCAATAATATATAGACGAACTCGAATATGGGCCAGCCATGCCAAATGAGATTCTTCATGAGCGATTTGTAATCATATAAGTTAAATTGTCTCGAAAATTCGTAAATCAAGGCGCCACAGATAGCGAGAGCAGTAACGTAGGTGAGTATCGAAACACTTCCGAGTGCACCATATTTTGCTACATACTCCACTACCTCTCGGCCTGTCGAAAACCCTCCTCCAATACTTACCGATTGGAAGACGATTGCTGGGATGATGATTCGCCCAATCCGTGACTCAGTGAGCCGTGCGAACATACTCCATAACAGGGTTGGCTAAGATATTAAAGTTTTTATCCGCAATTTATGAAAATCCTACGGGTTAATAGCCAATCCAGTTTAGTTCTATAGAACCACTAAATACTAATCTCCTTTGTTCCGTCAAACTTCCATTAGATAAGAAGACTCGTTTATAAATCAGATGTGGAAATTACTGCCCCTCTCGAGAATTCTCATATAATAGTTTCTCTCTGCAAAACGCTACGCAACTTCTGTATGAGGACAGTAACGAACGTCAGTGAGAAGACTGCGCTAAGAATGGATTCTAAGTTAATACTGTCCGCTATTTAACTGAGTCCGAGTATAGCGAACCTATTAGTGGGGGTCTATGTTATCCATGACCATGGGAAAGCAGAATAAGAAAACCTCTTCATCAATATCTACCACTGAAACTTCCTTAGCAATTGTAGAGATCATCCGTAGCCATGATGGGATTCGATTAAGGCAAATCACTGAGGAACTCGATCTCTCAAAAAGCACCGTACACGCCCACTTAACTACACTAAGAAACAAACGATATGTCGTTAAAGAAGGCGAATTTTACCATTTAGGGCTCAAATTCTTTGAATTGGGTGAATATGTTATCTCTCGCAAAGATATCTATGAAATCGCTGAGCAAGAGATTAGTAATCTTAATGACCGAACAGATAGAATAGCTGACTTTAGTGTGGAGGAACACGGGCGAGTAATTTCACTCTATAGTGAACTCTACAATGCAGAATCTACATTTCTTAGTGATCGGCGTACTTTTTATATGCATAACACCGCATCTGGAAAGGCTATCCTTGCTGAATTTCCACAACCACAAGTTGAGAAAATAATTGACCGGTGGGGACTTCCCTGTGAAACCAAACATTCGATCTCAACTCGAGATGAACTCGTCGCGGAACTTAAAGAGACACGTGAGCGGGGATATGCCATTAATGATGAGGAAGCCGTCACTGGCCTCTATTCCGTCGCAAAACCAGTTCTGCACCCCGATGGTCGCGTCTGTGGAGCAGTTAGCTTGGATAGTCCTAAATACCGAGTAAACAAGGAATCCATCGACGATTTTACCTCACAACTCGGCCAGACAGTACAGAATATCGAACAGAAACTCACTAACTGTCCTACTTCGATCTAACCGCCATTTGCCAATTTAATACTACTCGCGAACTCCCGACGACTGCGAGCCATCAAATAGACTCACCACTCCATCCACCTCGCTAACGACAGTGAGATATACTCATCGCTGACTTGCGGCCTATCTGCTCGGCTGGCAGCCGAAAGCTATCGATCTCGCCGCGACCCCAGCGTGATCAATGAAATTCGTTCGACGCAATATCGGCAATTAAATCGATGTGAAAACGAGAGCACTGCCGCTACAGACGGGATGGTAGCCACCGCCGCTGCGCGGACTATCGGAGTTCATTGATACTACTGGGGGCGTGATGGTCTTCGACGCGAGTTCGATGGTAGTCACCGACGTTACTCTCGTATTGCTCATAGATGCGCTCGGCGAGCAGCAGGAGCTGATGGCATGCGTCGTTTGCCTCGTCTCCCACGTCGAGATCGAGCAAGTGCAACTCTATGTCGTGGCGATCGAGCGCCACCCGGTGAGTCGTCATGGCATACTTCAGGAGTGCGCCGAGACTGCGATGCCACTCTTGGTCCGGCATCTGCGTGTCGATTGCCTGCTCCCACTTCGTGTGCGAGAAGACCGCAGGCACGGTCTAAGCGAGCGACGCAAGCGGGTCCTCCAGGATCCCCTCAACCGCGCTCACGTAGTGGGCTTTCGAGACAAAGAAGAAGATATCTTTGTCTGGTGCTATACCCGTAGTAAGCTATTTGTTGTATAGTCCTGTGATATAGTGTCTATGATAGAGAGTGTGTATCACTGGCTCGATAACCATGAAGATGAAATGATTGACTTTGTCGAGGAGTATATTTCCTATCGTTCTCCGACAGAGGAGGAAGAGGAAGTGCAACGAGAGTTTATCGAACCGTTCTTCCGGGACAAAATGGGCTGGGATGACGTCGAGATTGTCGATGTAACTGATGAACACGATCGTCCAAACGTCAACGGACGGCTCGAAGGGACAGATGACGGTGACGGTCGTAACCTGTTGTTCAACGGTCATTCTGACATTGTAGACGTTTCTCCGGAAGCTGAAGAGGGGTGGTCGAAGGATCCGTGGAATTCCGTTATTGAGGACGGCAAACTGTATGGTCGTGGATCCAACGATATGAAGGGTCCAAACACTGCAATGATATGGGCTGCTAAGGCCGTAATGGAGTCAGATGTCGAACTGAGCGGCGATCTTCTGATGAGTATTGTTGTTGGAGAAGAACTAGATCAGCAGGAATTTGGATCAATCGCGGCCACAGATGCTCATCTTGCGAACGTTGATGAGATTCCAATCTGCGTCAACGTTGAACCGACAAATAATGAAATTCATACGAAAAGCTCGGCAACATTTGACTTCACTATTGAAATACAGGGCAAAGACATCCACACCTCCCAGAAAAACCTCACACAGTATCCTCAGCGACATGGTATTCCACAAGGTCAAGACGTCGGTGTTGATGCCGCCGAAATCATGACACAGATCCTGCAACGATTCCGCGATCTGGAGCACGAATGGAACATGCGATATCAGGATGAGATCTACGGTGGTGGCGGTAAACCCCGGTCAGATGTGCAGGGTGTCGGGCCAATTGGTATTAACTGCACGATTATGGAAGCCGGCGATTATATTGCTGCAATTCCTGGCAATGCAAAGATAGAGGGGCATGTCTTCTATCCTCCGTTCGTTGAAGATGAGGATCTCTGGGCAGAAATGCAGGATGCCGTTGAAGGGCTCGCAACAACCAATGACTGGCTAAAAGAAAACCCGCCGACTATGAGATGGAAGGACGTGTTTGACTGGCCTGCATTTGATGTCTCGCCAGATCACCCCGGCTGTCAAGCGCTTGGTGACTCCTATGAGGAAGTTACCGGAGATACGCCAATTTACTCCGGATTCAAAGCTGTTGCCGACAATGGGTATATCCAGCGCGATTGTGGTGTAGATACTATTAGCATGGGCCCTGGCGATATTTCAATGGGTGCTCATGGACCCGACGAGTATCTGCCCCTTGATCAATTCATGACGGCTGCAAAAACGTACGCTACCATGATACTCAGATGGTGTACGTAGCTAATCTACCTGGTTCTCATAATGTTCTCCAGGCTGAGCCAGTAGCGCTGGAGGTAAGCTTTCACCCCCCCCTCTCCTTCGCAGAAAAGACGCAGCCCACAGTAGTCGTCCGAACGATACCACCATGGTTCACCGGGAATGCGGTGTGGATCTCGTGCGGTGGTGTCGCCGCACGGGGGTTCGGGGAACCCCCGTGATTACGCTGTTGTAACGACGCCTCTCGTGGTTAGTTTCCTCTCATGCTTGCTTCGTGTGCTCGCATCCAGCCGGCGAGATCGGGGTCAGCGAACGAGATCTCGATATGCCGACCACCGACACCCATCGCGTCGTCCGCCAACACCGTCCGACTCTCCTTGTAGGTCACGCCGGGAACGCGCTCGGCCATTTCCTCCATCACACGATAGCCGTCGTTCGTGTACGCACACCAGTGGGCGGCGACCGTCCGATAATCCAGCCGCGCTATCATCGCGTCATTCTCCTCCGCGATCTTTTGCCCGGCTTCCAGTACGTCGAGATAATTTGCTTCGACCTGCTGGGATTCGGCGCGCTGCTTGCGAAAGTTCACCAGTGCCGTATTCTGCTCGGAGCGCTCAACAGTATCGACGAGTTGGCGGCCTGCGTTCGCTGCTTCTGCCACGAGAGTCGACAACGCATCACTAGTACTACACGTATTAGCCGTACTAGCTGTATTCTCGTATACCGGGATAAGAACAGCCTCTCGTCTACTCCCAAAACGACTGGATACGCTCACTCAACTCCGACACCACACGCGAGATCACCTCCCGCCAATCACTCACGAACACCATATCCTCACCAGGCGTCGCCGCATCCGGCGGCGGATGAAAATGCTCCCGGTCGTTGTGACTGTTCGGATGCCTATCCCACCGACACTCCCACGACTCCCCATCCCGATACTGCTCCGAATAATGCACGCTGAAATCATCCGTCTCAAACCAGCGAATACGCAGATACGCACGCTCCACACCCGCCGGAAAATACCCCACATCAAAATCAGCCACCACCGCATTCGGTGCATACGCAGGCCGATACTCAACACTCGAGAACCGAGCACTCCCACGCAACCGCCGACCAATCCGCTCTAAAATATCACTATCGATACCGCCAACGCCATCTGAATCTCCCTCAGGCATTGACTCTCCCAGCACGCCCACCCGACAGCTCATCACGACGCGCCGCATCTAACAACGCCGCCCGTTCCTCAAGCGTCTTCCAGTTAGACACCGCCTCCCAAATATCCTCAATCCCGCCCTCACGACTCGCATCCACGAGCGACACTTCATCAGGAGACTCCGCATCAAACTGTTCACGATACTCTCCAGCTGCATCAAGCGTGGCTTTGAGCCGCTCGACAATCTCACTCTCCGAATACTGTTCGCGGATCTGCTCGACTCTACGCCACTTCAGATACGAATCATTCCGCTTGTAGCGTACAGGCCGACCCGGCAACTCACGAACCATCCCCATCTCCGTAAACCACTTCAGATAATCACGCGCCGTCTCTGTGTCACAATTCGCACGCTCAGCTATTTCTGACACCTTCGTCGGCTCCTGCAACTGCATCACGACATCAAGCATCCGCTCTCTCGTCGCCCCACCCTTCAGCAACTCCTCCGGAGACTCCCACGCATCGAAATCAGGTGGTTCCTCATCCTTACCGGGCATCTCGTCAGGCGTATCGGTCATGTCCATACACGTACTAACGGCGCCATCTGCCATATATCTACCGTACACAGAATTATTTCAGCAACCCGGTTTCGACCGCCCATAACTCTCTACGAGCACTAACTCCACAGAGAACCGAAACCGCCAGCCAATCTCGAACAAAATCTCCCCGACAAAACTCAAACACCTCCAAACCACTCACGGCTACACCCTTACTAACCTTTATTTCCACTCCTGTACCCACTTCCGTATTGTGGTGTGGTTCTCGTGCGGTGGTGTCGCCGCAGACAGGGGTTCACCGAACCCTCGTGGTTACACTGTTGTAACGCTTCCTCTCGTAGTTAGTTCCCTCCCGTGTTGGCGTTGTGTGCTCGCATCCAGCCGGCGAGATCAGGATCAGCGACCGAGATCTCGATATGCCGGCCACCGACACCCATCGCGTCGTCCGCCAACACCGTCCGACTCTCCTTGTAGTTCACCCCGGGGACGCGGTCGGCCATTTCCCCCATCACGCGATAGCCATCGTTCTTGTACGCACACCCGTAGTGGGCGGCGACCGTCCGATAATCCAGCCGCGCAATCATCGCATCATTCTCCTCCGCGATCTTCGTCTCGGCTTCCAGCACGTCGAGATACTTTGCTTCGACCTGCTGGGATTCGGCGCGCTGCTCGCGGAAGTTCACCAGTTCCGTGTTCTGTTCGGACCGCTCGACAGTATCGAAGCGTTGGCGGTCTGCGTTCGCTGCTTCTGCCACGAAATTTTCCGTCTCATCATCAACGCCTTCCGTACTATCATAGTCGCGGACGAGGTTGATGATCCGCGATACAGACGCCCGCTTGCGGGCGTTCCGCTGGATCAATGATTATTTCGAAACCATCTGATTGTGCAAAATGTGACCAAAATGAGTTCCGAAATCTCGGCAGTTGTTAATCCTGTATCCTTATCGTTCGTTTTCTACTGATACAGTTTCTAACGCGTCGAAACGTTGATCACTGTTCTGTCCGCGCACAGTCCATCCGTCCAGACGCGATTCGAAAGCGAATCCAAATTGAGTTGGCAGTGCCAAGAAGAAGCTTCTATCACGCCTCTAACAGTATAGAGAGGATAGTAGTCTGGAGGTAGCCGAATAACCAATAGTCCTGTATCTGATACTATACTGGCGGATTAGCAGGGTTCGACTTTCCAGGTGGTTGACCGGGCGCGACCCCATTTCTCGATGTCCAACTCGTCTGATTCCTCTACAAGCTTGGGAAGTCGCGCACCGACTTGTTTAGAGGAAAGATCGAGATGATCTGCGATGTTTTTAGCGCGGAAGTATCGTTCGCCTTTGGCAACGCTATCGCTCAGAAACTGTAAGATGCGTTGTTCATCCTTGGTAGAGTCCGTCATTAGTAATAAAATTGTACTGGCTTACGCTACTAATCCTTTGTTGACCGCTAGTCTACGGAGTTAACTTGAATTTAGCGTACGGTACCTACCCAAGGACCTATGGCTCTGAGAGCTGTCCCGACAAACTGGCCATACTGTCAATTCTTATAGGTCATTCATTATCTTTCCCTTCAGTCAACTGTTTTCAGGGGAGTCCCTTTGGCGAGGCGGGCCGAGTTCGCTCCAAGTTTCCGCGCAAGCTCAGGGGTGAGATCGGAAACGTTGAACAGAGGGTTCTACGAGGAACGTAATCTCTACTAGAATTCATACCTCTATTTTCTTTATTGCCATTATTTTCGGAGCGTCGTCGCGCCCACACGCGATTCGTCAATTTCGAGCTCGTCCGACCACAGTCCGCCATCGACTAGATCGGCGAATCCGTCGTCAGTGAGAGAACGAAGAGCAGCGGGAGTTATCCATCAGCATCGGCGTCGGCATCCGCGCCGTCGGCGTCTGCGTCAGCATCGGCACCATCTGAATCGGTATCGCCGTCGTCGCTGTCTGAATCGCTGTCACTATCGTCGCTATCAGAGTCACTGTCACCGTCGTCGGTATCGGAATCAGTGTCGGAATCACTGTCTGGCTGCGTTTCCGAATCGGCGTGAGCAGGGCTCTCATCCGGCGAAGACGGTGTTTTCCCGAACTCAGCGCCGAGACTATAGAGGATGATCGGCGGACAGACATACGAGGCAAGTGCCAGCACCACGAAGAGGTGATCGACAAAGATGAGCAGCCCAAATGCAGTGAGTGCCGCCGCTGACGCTGCATGGATTGCGGTGTGAGTGTATCCACGGTAATACTCCCACAGCCCGTGCAGCCACCGGGTTGCGCCTGATGCTGACGTCCGTCTCATTGCTGTCAAAGCCATACGTACGGTTCGAGATGCACAACAAAGAATCCTTATTCAGCCGCTAGTGATAGGTCTACGGTCTGCACTAACCCTTGGAGAATTCTCCCAAAGGGTAATCACTGAAGCGGCAGCTCGACATGCATCTAGACGACCTCTATACTGGTCGCTCACATCTGATAGAAATCAGCGTTATATGGCCTGTTGACGTATATTTAGCTGGATTGAGTCGAGGGCGAAGACGCAATCGCGGCCCCACCTTTGCTATCAACTCCCCTAGAGCGACAGCTATTCCTCGTGAATCCAGATTACACGCCGGGCTTCGGGCTTCTTTTTGCGAATCTTTCCCTCGTCGGCGAGGCCGTCTAAGACGTTAAAGGCCGACCGGCGCGGCCAGTCGAGTGCATCTGCAATTTCGCTTGTCATGTAGGGTTCAAGCGGCTCCATGACCTCCAACACGTCCTCGGGCTTGCGTTCTTGGACAAACTCGCCCCCTTCATCTCGCTCTCTCTCATCGTCTTCGGGCATATTCAGCAATACGAGTCCCATCCACATATAACCTTGGCCCTATAAGGTAACCGTTGGTTTTATCACCTTAGCCCTACTAGGCAAATGTGAGAAGGCCGCTCCCCTCGGGAGAATCAGAATTTCCCCGCGCTACTGACGACATGCGCGAGCGCACACCGATCGTCCGCTGAAAAACGGCCTTGTTCGACGTGTTCGGAATCGAGATCGGGGAAGAAGTCTTTCCTAATGAGCGATTCGCTAGATAAAAGCGACCGCCGAAAATAGCTGAGCTATGACGTGGCAGGAGCAATGGCCGGGCACTCCATACGAATCAGATAGCAACCCGAGGGAAGAGACGTCCGGACGATTTCGAGTTGCACTCAAGCCGTCCGCTTGTGCGGCCTCCACCGAGATCGCCACCCTCCGCGATAAATTCGGCGAAATTCATACGTACGAGTCGCGAACCACGGCAGAACAGGAACTTCTCGACGACACTGACTGTTCTGGACTCCGCTTCCAACAGCCTGCTCCGAACGACTCGACAGATGTCGACCGGTATCTCGTGAAGGTTCGAGACCCAGAACTGGAGCCGGCTGAGCGTGGTTCGCCAGACGACGGCTGGACGTTCAACATGCGAGCCCAGCAGGTTGGCGCACTCACAGAGACACTGTTCACTGCGTACAGTTGGAATCCACCACCAATCGTCTCATACGCCGCCAAGGATCTCAGCCTCGAACCCGAGGACTTCCAGGTTGCAGTGAACGCATCACCGGAGAGCATCAGCCACTCCGGACTCGAACGTAGTGACGGACGGTGGGTGCCAGATTGCGAGTTTATCGTCCATCGGCGAACGTCATCGCCGTCTAAGGACAACAGTGGGCCAGTGCTCAAACGCTATCTCGCCGAAATCAAGCATGGATCAACAAGCTTCGAACGCCACCAGCGACAGCAAATGACTCGAATCGTCGATGAGGCAGGCGATGATCTTGCTGTTCTCCTCATCCGAGTCAAACTCCAGGGAACCCCACAATCATACGACCTAACGATCCAGACTCCATCGGCACTCTCTAGTGAGAACCAGTTTTCGTAATCGACTCCGATCTCACTCGCTGACTCATACTGGGAGTATTGCTGCTGGGTTTGAGGAAGGAGTTACCGCTTAGAGTGACTCACAGGCGATACCGTCGTCGTCGCCATCAAGCCGGTGAAGATCACCCGGCGTACTATCGAGCACAGCTTGTGCTTGGGTGTCGAAGCTACTACAGTCGTAATCGCCGTCCGATGGTGGCGGCGGTACGTCTACTCCTTCATCTCCATCGGAGGGTGTCTCCGGTGTATCAGTTGTCGGTGTGGGGGTTTACGTAGGTTGCTCGAAGTCCCACAGCCTGACATTGTCTTGCTGTGCTTGCGCTTCAGCATCCTCGAAGGTGTTCCGCTTCGAGAACGAACTCTCATACAGTCGGGCATACCCGTCAGTCAGCAGCCGCTTGTTGAAGTTCTCGCCATCAACAATATAGCGTGTACCCTGACTAGTATGGGATACTAACTACAAACAATCCTCGAGAAGCCTCTCTTACATAGGTGTCCGAAACCCGTTGTAGAAGCCTTGAGAGAGTATTGTATCTCCAGAATGGTCTACTATCTGTGTTTACTCATCAGACGTTGAGAGGCCACTAATGTATTCTGCAACTGTTTCCTCATTTACTATCTCGTACTGGTTTGAATCGGTGTCGATGGTTGCAAATCTGACGTTTGTTGCTAACAATTCATCATCGGTCACGCTTTTAAGAGCCTGAAGAACTGCGCGAATGCCATCATCAAGCGATAGATCGGTCCTATACTGCTCTTCGAGAGCGGCTTGCAGTTCATCACTATTCGAACCGATTGCAGTTGCCTTCCATTCGGACGCTGTCCCTGCCGGAGTTACTTCAAATAGTCTCGGTTCGCCCTCGTCAAGTCCACCAATAAGAAGACCGACACCAAATGGCCGTGTGCCACCTTTCTGCGTATATTCCTGAATATCATCACAAACTGCATTGGTGAGCGTATCGACATCAATTAGTTGATCATAGCGCCATTGCTCAACTTGTGCATGCTGACGTGCTTTGTCTATTAGTTGGCGAGCGTCACCGGCATGGCCCGCAGATGCAATACCGATATTCTTGTCGGTCTTATGGAGCTTTTCGACCGACGATGATTCCATCAGCGGTGATCGGGGATTGATTTCGGCTGCGAGCACTACACCATCGCTCGTCCGAATGCCGATACTGGCACTGCCCCGTTTGACAGCTTCGCGAGCGTATTCAACTTGGTAGAGTCGACCGTCCGGGGAGAAAATTGACGTGCCTCGATCGTATGCCTGCTGTTGATTTTGTCCTTCCATATTGTTGTATAGAGCGCTCGGCTCTCGTTACTGCCCATTGGAGTGGATTTGTAAAGGAGTTTTGTTGGCCTGTCGAGAAGTATGACGAAAAACGGCCCTTCTTTTTGCACTCCTGACCACCCGTCGCGCCACCGTTGCGAGGTGCCTGTCACCCGACCGGTGGACAGTCGGCCTGCATCGGTCAGGCTGACAGATCGCCTGTTCACAGAAAAGAAGACACCCACATTTCCGGAGTAGAACGGCCGATTCCCGTTGTTCTCACACTCCTACGGTACGTTACGGTCTGCAGGTGGTGCCGTCCGCTTCACGCAGTAGCGCTCTCACTGACAGTCCCCAGGAAACCTGTCGTGGTGACAGTCGCCCATGCTGCTACTGGCAGTGATGGAGTGGCGTGACAGTTGGACAGTCCTTGTTGTTACTGGATATCCAGTTATTCACCGACAGGATGGATAGTCAATCTGGACGGCGTGACCGGCGTCTGAATGGCGTGCGCCTGCCCCCATTACGTGCACCGCCATGCTCACTACAAGCACATGGCCGCCGTCGAAGGCGCGGTCGCCGACGGGTCGCTTGACGCCTTCCCCGCTGACGACGATGAGAGCGACGACGATGCTAGGACACGCGTCATTGGCCCGCACGTCGGCCACGACAAACACGGCCATTTCGATCACCGCTATTGGCGCTGCGAGCACTGCGGGACTGAAACCACTGACAAACGCGCGCTCGACGCCTGCTGCTAACCGCCTCTCTTCCTGTTTTATGACTCGCCAACAGACGCTTCCGGAAGTCGCCGAACAGCGTACGCTCACCGACAGCATCGCCGAGACGCCCGACGACTGCAACGCCGCCGATAGCGTGCCGGAAACGCAGGCGGCCCTGCTCGACCAAGCACGAGTGCACGTTGTCGGTGACGTTAGTATTGACTACTAACAAGCAGCCGTGAGTAAGCGCACTGAGCGGCGGCAGGTCACAGCACGTAATTGCTCTCCAGGCTGGCGACAACTGTTGAAACCGTTCCCGAAACGAAACGACGCTAGGAGTCTAATACCTCCCTCTGTCTTGGATGAATTGCATCAGGCGGTCCTGTCGATGCCTGGTGACTCACATTGGCATGGCCGTGCAGATGCAGATGCGGGAGTATAACTACCTACCCATCTGCCTGCGCTCACCGCATCGCCACCTCCTTCCATCCACAGACAACGTGGCAACTGACGTCGATAACCCACAAATTACCGTGGCGATGCCCTGCGTAGACATACTGCAGTCACACACGACCCCGTATGATCGATGTGAAAACGGAGCGCTCCAACTGACTATTCATACTCAATAGCTACAAACGGAGCAGCTGGCGCTGCTGAGAGCTATGCTGCAGTCGCTTGCTCTGCCAGCGCATCAACATCCTCCAGATCGTCCGGCTCTAACAGTAGTCGAAGCCGTGGCCGCCCAACCTCGATCGGGACTTTCTCCGTGCCGATCAGCCCCCGATCTTCAATACGAGTCTTGGTCCGTGAGAACGTTGCTTTACTCGCCAGCCCAACATCCTCACCCCAGCGACTGATATCGTAGAGGAGTAGTTCGTTGTTCGCACCCACCAGCAATGCAATCGTTACCTCATCCAGCTCGTCATCCTCACCAGGAACAGTCGCCATCGCCTCCAGCATCGTCATAAAGTCGTCTTCGACCTCTTCGTCAAACACCTCACTGAGCGTGTCTCGAACACGAGACAGTGGTGGCGTTCGCAGGCTAAATTCCTCACCCTCATCCCAGTCGTCGTCAAACGCTGATTGCACCGTCTCGACGAACTTCTCGTCCGTCGACGTCAAGCCACTCAGTCCCTCGTCGACTGGCACGACTGTCATCATCTGCTCGTCACTGACGAACAGCGAACTCCGCGCGATATCAGTTGTCGTCCGCAGCGACAATGTGTCTTGGTCGATCAAGTCCGCCACTTGGCTGGCCAGAATGAAATCCCCGACCGCCGTTTTAAGCACATCCGGAGTTGCAAGCACTTGCAGCGTCGGCAACTCCTCGTCGAACTCGAATGCCGTCTCCATCGCTGTTCGAAATACTTCTAGCGAGGGATTCACCACAAGCACTGTATCGGCATCGCCGAACAACGATTTGAGTGTTTCGTCGAAGTTCGTATCAAGGCTCACAGCTTCTGTTGACATACCCGTTCTACGACGACCCACGATTCCTTTGTTCTAGACCCATTACCAACCGCAATCACCGAATAAAATAGCATCCGAAGCCACGTAACCCAGCTGAGAGTAGTTATTAATCTCTTGAGAGACTGTGTTCGGACTTCTCCACAGTAGTTCAGAACGAGCCTCGGTGGCTCACCATACGGAAAAAGCCCTTCCTAGCATTGGTCCACAATATTCTCTTCTCCACACTTTCAAGGGGCGTAAAGCGATCCCACAGGAACCGATGGGTAGTATGCTATACTATCCTAATAAATAGCGGATCCGATTTCCTCTGACAGCATGATGCATCTGAATGCCAGTTGCTACGGCTCATGCTATTACTGCTAGTCCCGGACCCTTGTCTGCTGAGAGTCCTACAGGGGCTGATCTGGTGAAAACGATTCCAGCTACGTCAGAGTCACCGGAGAAAAACGCTGATGTAGACGGTCGTCCTTTCGGTTACTCCTCGTATTCGCGCTTGAAGCCGCGGAACTCCGTACGATGGGCTTCTTCGTCGCTGAGAATGGTGACCGCCAGATCTTCAGTAACGGGATCATCAGCATCTTCAGCTGCAGTCACCAGCGACCGATACGTCTCAATAGCGTCCTCCTCAGCGTCGAGAACACCGTTGATAACCGAAAGCACGTCAGTACTGTCTTCGGGTGGCTGGAGGCTTTCTTGGCGTGCTTCAAAGTCGTAGGAAGCAGGCGGGCGTTCGTCGAGTTGTTTGAGCCGTTGGCCGATCATTTCAGCGTGGCCGAGTTCTTCCTGAGTGTCGGCAGCAAGATTCTCTTTAACTTCTTCAGCGGTCACACCGTCAAGAACAACCGAATTACTGAGATAGTTCATCACCGTCTCGATTTCGTCACCATACGCCTTCCGCAGGAGTTGAGTCACTTCCTCGTTCGTCATATCTCCAACCACGTTGTCAGCCTATGTTACAGTTATGGCAACACAGCCAGCAACTGGCTGATCACTGAATCGGTAATGAGACGCCAACGCAGCTAAGAAGAGTACCTCACAGGAAGAAAAACTGAGAGGGTGTTGCGTTACGCCGAGTCGTTAAACCGGTTGTTGGTCGAGTATGGCGCGTCACCGGGCTCGCCACGAATGAAGTGGCCGGCAGGGTTGATCTCGTCGTCGCGCTCCTTGCTGAGAAGTTCGATGAACCACGCCTCGTGGTCGATCTCCTCGTTCAGAACGCGTTGGGCCATATCGTACGTGCGTGGATCTTTGCCTTGCGTCATATCGCAGACTTCGGTCCACGTTCGGATCGCACAGCGCTCGGCCTCGAGCAGCACTTCGAAGATGTTCTTCGGCGTCGGATCGTCCGGCAGATCAGCGTCCGGGCAAGACGCACGGTCTGCGAAGTCGCGGATGTCGTACGAACGACCACGGCAGGTGACAGTCGAGAATTTGAGTGAAATACTGGACGTTCCCCGATCAACTGTCCAGTACCGGCTACGAACTGCGGAGGACAATATCATCACTCGTCTCGGCAACTCATACACGAATCCATAGGTGGCTGTTCACACGGACGCCATTGTAGTTGCATTCACGCTTCTGCGTAGTGGGGTTGGTCTCCGAAGTCACCGACCAGCGCACGCTCACCGACAGCATCAACGAGACGACCGACGACCGAGACGCCTCCGATAGCGTGCCGAAAACGCAGGCGGCCTTATTCGACCGGGCACGAACGCACGCGACCGACGTCGCGGCTAAACACTTCCCCGAATTCCCTGTCGAGTCGATCGATTGGGAGGTTTCCGAGCGGCCCCAGCGACAGGCCGGTGTGACTGAATACAATCCCGAAACTGAGTCGGTCACGATCTGGCTCACCTGGGATGCATGTAAAGAATTCGGCTGGGAGCAATACAGTAAGACTGTCCGGCATGAACTCGTCCACGCGTGGCAGTACTGGCGGTTTGACGAGGCGGATCACGGTGAGACATTTGCCCGCTGGACCGACTGCCTCGATATCGCCCAGCACTGCGAGCGATTTACCTCGCCCAACTGGTGGCTGGTCTGCGTGGATTGCGACCAGCGTATCGGGCGGTATCGTCGCTCGAAGACGGTCCGCAATCCCGAGGACTACCGATGTGGTGACTGCGGTGGGAACCTCCACGTCGAAGCGAGTCCCGGCCAATGACTGCCGACCGCTGTCCGTACTGCAAAACGGTGGTCACGGCGACGGCCGTTCGGGGTCCCTCGACGCTGGTAGTCCATCCGTGCGGGCATGACATCGCGTCAGAATCGGTGCTGATCGAACCCGGCGACCGCTTGCCCCCACGACCGACGAGTGGCTCACGGCCTTCCTGGCCGACACTGCCGACGACTGACGGCTGCTGACGGGTTCGGCACTCCATCTTCATTTCGGTCATGCCGTCTTCATTTTCTGTGAGCGCCAGCTGCCATCCCGTCCGTGTTACTCGGAGATGGCTTGCTCGCTTGGTCGCTGTGTCTCGGTGAGATCGAGCGATCCTTCGAGGGTGCGGTGGGGATACGGCATATCGATCGCTTCGGCGTCGAGACGCTCTTTGACCGCCTGCACTAACTCAGAGCGAATTCGCGTGAAGTTAGAGCGAGCAGGATTGTCGATCCAGAACCGGGTTTGCAGGCCAACATATGAGTCGGCGAGTTCCGTTACGCGAATATCTGGCGCTGGATCAGCCAGAATTTCGTCATGCTGGCGTGCTTCGTCAAGAATGACTTCCTTGGCGTGGTCGATATCGTCATCGTAGCCGATCCCGAAGACGAATTTTTGCCGGAGTTTCTCATATGCGACTGGGTTCTTCACTGCATTATTGGCCAAGTCGCCGTTTGGGACCGTGATCCGCTCGTTATCGAACGTCCGGACTCGCGTGACACGAAGGTCAATCTCTTCGACGCGACCCTCACCGTCACTCCATTCGATCCAATCGCCAATCGTGAACGGCTTGTCCTTGAGAATGAAGATACCTGCCACGAAGTTACCAAGCAACTCTTGGGCAGCAAACCCGATTGCAAGCACAATCGCGCCTGCAAACACGCTGAATGCAGCGATTACACTGCCAAACCCAGCCACTGTGAACGCGACCGCGATTGCAAGCACCCAGACGAGTGCTCCGGTCACATTTTTCGCTAAGCTCTGGACGGCTGGGTCATGCCCCTGCCGTTCAAGTACTCGACTAACAACGGGCAGAAGAACCATCTGTCCAAGTAGATACACAACTATCAGTGAGACGACGAACAACGCCGCTGGAATAGCGTAATTATTGATAAGTGATGCTGTATTGAAGACGTTACTTGCCTGGAGTGGTGTTGCTGGAAGTACACTCATTAGTGATTCTATAACCATTTTATTACCATAGTACAATCTCTTATAGCCTTCTATCTGCTGGTTAATATTCTACGCAGTAATGCGATTCAAATAGAAATGTCTGGTATCAGTGACAGTAGGATACCAAAGAAAGCTCGTACTGGATAGCTTACTTTGGTTTCCAGTCGAGTTTAATTGTGACTGATTCACGGCTACCCCGGAGTACTGATGACGATTCCCGGATGCCGATTTCATAGCCAATGGTGTCACGAGGTGACAGCGTAATAGTTTTGTTTCCTACATCTACATCGGCGTTATCACCATCACGAAGCTGATGAGCAAGCGCCTGCAGTCAGTCCGCAACTTCCTCACGCGATACCTTGTCTTCGTGAATCGTTTTCTCGGCCATCAAACGAAGCTTTCGTGAATTTCCACATAGTGGCTGTGCCCAACAGAGTCGGGTAATTGAGTTGTTGATCAGAGCCGGCGATTGCTCGCTGGCACACCCTGATGAGTGGCTGCCTGCGTTGCTCGCCGACACGGCTGACGACTGACGGCCGTTGACGTGTTCGGCCTTCCATCTTTGCTCTCTTGAAGTACTTAAACAGTGATAATTTGGCGAGGCCGTGCTGAATAGCGGGCGCATAGTCGGCACTGGGCGGCATCGACTTCGGTCTCTCGGGAAATCACGTCTCCTATAATGGATGGTAATATGGTGAACGCTCAATCGAAAATCGGCGAAGTGTTGGCCGTTTCTGTTGGATCGCAGATGCGAATTCGACCATCGTCACGAACGAACACGTTCCAGCCGTTCACTGTAAAACTGAAAATCCGCCCCGACGGCCCGTCATTCTCACTTGCCTCGTCAAACATTCGGTCAAGAGCCTCCGGGTCAATGTACTCGTTTAGCGGGGGGAGGGATGTTGGGTTTGTGTCCGAGGCGGCGGCGATAGCCCGAACGACAGCGTGAGTGGGCGAACCTGCCCCGGCTAGATCGTATTGAGTATCCGCTATAGGCGTACACTCACACTGTAAAGACAGCTGGGGGTGTTCCATCGACAAAGAATAGCCGAGCAATAAGTTTCAATGTATCGTTTTATCACGCCACCCCGGCTCATCCACCCCTAACAGTCGTTAAATCGCTCGTCTATGATTATTGATCTACTGAATCAGTGCTCTCATTCAGCACGCCACGCCTATCACAACCTGAGGGTTTCAACAGAGTCTTTATTTTCACGTCGACTACGCCGTCTGATTCGCGCTCCACACGCCGTAGCCGTTCTGCTGGGCGATCTTCATCGTCTGCATGAAAAGCAGGCGCTTACTGAACTCACTGTCAGCGATTGCGCGTAGCCAACATGGAGCAATTAGGTGTTATACATGAGATTTGTTCTGAGCCACTGGCGGCCCTGCTGCGAGGGACGTCACGGCTCTGGATTTGCAGCTAATAGCTCCGCAAGCTCGTCCATGCGAGCTGGATCATACTGAGTGAGGTCGTAGCGGTTACTATTGTTGCGCTGGCTGTGGACGCCGATCACGTCGAGATCGACAAGCAACGATAAGATATTGCCGAGCATCTGGGGCGTGATCGCTGGATCGTCAACGAACTCGACGAGTCGCTTTGTCGTGGGATAGTTGCATGAGCACTCTTCGAGCGCCCGCTGGACATTTTCGTGATAGCTGCAGAGGAGCCCATACCGTGGTGGCTGGGTCTCGTTCAGCACTGTTACCTGTTTTTCTAATTATTGTCTCATGATTGTATAGAACGTAAGGTTCTCTATTGCTATCCTTCTTTCGATTATTATAAGCTATCCACTAGTAGTATAAAATGGTCGGCGACTGCCAGCGGTGTTGACTACTGAAGGGAAGTTCTGACATCTTCCCGTCCGCCTTTAAGTGGCTCTCGCGATAACGGATAGATACGACGGACGATCCTCGCGACGTCTCCTTGCGATACCTGCATTTTCGAGTACCAGCTGTACTGAAGCCGGTGAAGTATTGTGACGATGGTCGGCCGAGGACCATCGACGCTCGTCGCCTACCCGTGCGGGCATGCAAATGCGTCAGAATCGGTGGTGATCTCTCGCCCCAGCGCCCTGATGAGTGCTTACGGAGGTGCTGGTCGACACTACCGACGACTGACGGCTGCTACCACTGTCGATCGTCCCGTTTCGCTTTATAGTCCGCGCTCTGCATTCTTTTTAGTGATGCTCTCTCTACACGGTCACAACACAGTCACGGCGATCGTTCAGAGAGTCCTGCCCTCACCGACACTCACCTACTACACGCCATACTTCAGACAGAACGATCTGAAGAGCGTGGACAGTTAGTCAGTGGACTGGTGGTCATCACCGGCGGGTTCACGGACAGTTATCCAGCCGTCGTCGGTGACCTCAACTCGGTACTGGTGATATCGGAACGAGACAGTGCCCTCACCATCGCGCTTGTTCCCGGTGACCGCAGGGCCGAAGAACGCATCTTCGATCGCCGCGACATCCACGCACTCGTAGAGCGGTGGATCCGTGAGCGTGGTCGGATCTCTGTCTTCAGCGGCCGCAACCGCGAACACGATTGCAGTGGTGAGATCGCGATCGCTGTCGCGTGCGTAGTGGGCTTGTTCCACAAATGTCCACTCGGTGGTGTCGCCGTCCTGTGCAAGCTTGGCGCCATCGTCGGTGTGGTCGTTACTTGAGGGCATTTGTCTGCTCCTGTAAGCGATTATTCCCCGTGCCTCCATCGTCAAGACAGTTGTCGGACTGCATTGGTAGCAAGCTAGTGGTTGTCGATGTCGTCACTGTCAAACTCGTGGCGTGCGTGTGTCTCCTGGCGGGAGTCGAGACTCCCACCAGCGCCTTCTAACACTGCCAGGACTTGCGCCGCATTTTCGCCAGGTGTAATCGTCTCGGTGTCGGCATCGAATTCGATCACGTCCAACTCGACCAGTTTCGGCACGTGGGCGTGATAGAGCGAGACGTACATCTCGTCGTGAGTGAGCGTGGCGATCTCCGCCTCGGGGGTGTCGGTCACCCAGGCCGCGAGTTTTGTCGCGAGCTCGTCGAGCGTCCACTCGGTGTCTTCCGAGAGAGTATAGACAAGGTAGCGCCGACGGGGATGCGCAATCGCCTCGTACACCGGCTGGAGCGCGAGGACCTCCTCGGGAATCTCCATATCGAGATCGCGCTCGGCAGCGGTTTCACCGACAGCGTGATCGGGGCTGGCCTCTGGTCCGCTGTCGTCGTGCTCATCCCTTGCCATAGCTCCATGGTGGGAAGCGAGCTGCTTAAACATTCGGTCCAGCTCAGTGTCGTTGTCGTCTCTCTGGGCGGTTTGTAGACTCGTTGGTGTTCGTTGTTGGTTGAAGTACTTCTTGCGATAATAAAGAGATACGACGGACGATCGCTGAGGTGTCTCCTTTCATCAACCAACCATTCGAGCGATCGCTAAGCCACATTTCAGCCGTCCAGCCATGTCACTCTGCTCCCGATAGCGCCGACCACGGCTGCACAGCGAGCGGTGGGACAGCCGGCCGTGCTGAACAGTCTCCCTCCGTGATGGTCGTGGAGTAGTGTGGCGTCATTCTTCGGTGACGCTCTGGGAGACAGTCAGACCTCTGCTCGGACTCGGGGTTGACAGTCGCTAGTCGTCTCGCTGTGGACGCCTCGGGTGTCGCCGTGGTGGACAGTCGGCCGCCAACGCTTCGGATGACAGTCGGCCTGCGTTAGTCTGGCTGACAGTCGCCTGGTTCGCGTGGGACGGACACCAGATTTCCGGAGTAATATGCCCGTATTCAGCAGCCTTTTCGCCTCTTCCGCACGTTTTGGTCTGTTCCGGCTGACAGTCCCCTTGGGACGTGCTGGGATGACAGTCTGGGACTGCTAGTACTGGCAGTCGTGCCGTGGACCAGCGGATAGTTCGCCGTGGTGATGTTGCTCGAGATCAGTGAGTTCGGGTCTTCGCCCGGTGAACAGTCGGCCATGGCTGGAGAGTCGGCCCGTCGCTGGTCACTCCCACCTAGATCGCTGGCGCTGTGCGCCTGGCTGGCACCCCAGTCTGTCGCGTTACACGTGGCACCCAGATCTCGCGTTGGTGTCGGCACCTAGGTTTGTCGCGTGACTGCTGGCACCCTGATTGTGCTCGTCGGCCGGCACCCTTGCCCTCAGCCTGGTTGTCACGGTCTGGCTTGCTGAGACTCTCCTGGCTGGCTGTCCCATGCTACTGGCTGGTTGTCTCACGTGGACTGTCTCGTCGGAGTTAGGAGGGTGCTTGTTCGCTCCGGTCTTCGTTTTCTGCCACTGTATGTGGGTTCCATTTGCTGTCCCTTTCCAGGCTTGTACGCTCCTACGTATCTCGGTACCCGCTCATCATCTCATATCGGTACTCTAGGGACAGTATATCGGTGGATCTCGTATTGATGGATTCGCAGACTAGATTCTCCTGTCCGGTGATTCTCCTGCCGGGGTCGTCCTCTGTCTCTCCTGTGGATGCGTGTGGTGACTGTCAGGCTGTCGCCGTCATCTGTCCGCTTCTCATCTCCGCTTTGGGATGACTAGTGGCACTTGGTCCTCCCTGGTTCACTGCTCCGCTACGCTCACTATGACTGTCCCACACCACTATGACATCCTTCAGAGATGTTCTCTTGTGCTTGTCGTGGCTGTCCCATGTCTCAACTCGGGTTGCTTCATCTCTCGCTGCGCTCCTCCTGTGAGCCGTCACTCACCACACGGTCCATTATTGATACGCTTCTACTGCCGCCATCCTCAGCTTCTCTCATAATATTGACTGTCATCTTCGCCCACTATACTCTGACTGTCCCCCCGTCGCTCCCACACTATATTTCATATCGTTTACTAAGCAGTCGGGTGCCGCTCTGTCGTCACGCACAGCGTGGATGCCATACGTCTCGCCACCATCTGGGTGCCCCCCACTCACATCATCACGTCGTCCTCTCGCTCACGCTCACTCACCTCCCTCACTCTACTCGCATCCTACTCCTTCACACTACAGTCGCTCCGGCTCACTCCACCACCAGCACACACCATCATTTCCAGTATACATCTCGCCAGGACACCTTCACCCCCAGGCACGCAATTCACCTTGTTACCCAGCTATAGTTGTCGGCGGTCGTGTTCTATTCGCGTTTATGATCCTAAACGCCATTAGAATTATTAGCATTATCCGCGTTTATCCGCATATGGAAACACCAGGAAAACTAGAAGACGTAGATGAAGTTCGGGGTCATCGTCGGACCTTGTTGGATGGACTTCGCTACCACGGCGGAGCTGCCAACACCAGTGAACTTCGTGCCTATGGGGATGTGCCAGAGGGGAGTATTCAGTATCATCTCTCGGTGCTCGAGGACTGGGAGCTCATCGGCCAGGAGGGAACAGAGCGACTTGAGAATGGTGAGATCGCTAATAGCTATCATCTTACTGACTCTGGGACGGATGTCGCTGAGGAGATTGCAGACAGCACTACCACTGTGGAATCTGTCGAGAGTTTTGAACAGCAGATTAACCAACAACAGGAGCAGATTGCGTCCCTCCAGCAGGAGGTGGAGGAGCTTCGTGCCGAGGTGGATAAACTCAATGAGCTCCGGGAGGAGTTCAATCGGATGGCCGATGTCGTCGAGGAGTTAGCACATCAAGAAAGTTAGAATCGAGCCTAAAAGCGGCTAAACTCAACTTTGTTTTTCTCACGCTGTTCTTCATCTTCTCGTGGCATATCTACCGTCTCTTCTTCGGTTACTTCACTCTCATCGTTAGTCGGTAGGTCTGTCAGCGGCGTCTGTTTGTCGCCCTCGTACAGGCGCATATCCATCGGTGTCTCTGTCTCCGGCGGCACTACAATCACGTCCCACTCGACCTCATCCAGATCGCCGTCCATCTCGTATTCGGGGATGATCGGCGGTTTCACATTCCGGTCGCCACCACTCGGGTAGGCGCTCGTGTCGGTGAAGATGTCCGCCGCCGAATTAAACCGCGCGTGGACCGCTCCATCCCCGTCTCGAAGCTCGTACTTGCCGGTCTGCTCGTCGTAGACCCAAACGTTCTCACGGTCGCCGGGCCGCGTGATCGTTTCGCCGTCAATCGTGAGCGTTGTCGTTCCGGTGTAGAACCGTCGCTCGTCATCGTCGGGGTGACTGCTCCGGCAACAGAACGGCGCGTCTGCTACCGTCTCATACACGCTCTCGGCCACGTCTTCACGGGCGAAGAACAGACACCGATGCCCCGCGTTGTGGGCCTGTGCGAGGTTCTTGACCGTCTGGGAGGGCTGGGTACTCCCGGTCGTGTGCTCGCTCTCAATGTAGGCGTCACTCGTCCCTGCAAGGCGATCTAGAAGCGGATGGTCCTCGCGATAGGCGTTCACCGCGTCGGCTACTGCGTCTGGGGCGTCGCCGCGATTGATGTCGAGCACGTCGTCCAACCGCGCCAATCCATCCGGCATCGCGTCGCCGGTCTGTTCGGGGATCTCGAAAATGAACTCGAGTTGCGTCATCGGCACGTAGGCGTCAGCCATCGGTGCCCAGTGTTCCGCTTTCCCGTCGTTCTCGCTGTCACCGAGGTTCAAGAAGCCCGTATCCAGTGGCTTTACCTGCATCTCGTCGTCTACTTCCCGCCGGTCAATGTAGGGATCGGGGACCTCTTGCAGGACCTTCCGCCATGCTTTCCCGGCGTCGGTCACGTCGTCGCCCGGCAGATACCGATTCAAACGGTCGACACACTCCGCGACTTCAATCCATCCACCAGGGTCGCCGTGGCGAATCGTCTCGTCGTAGACGGCTTTGAGTGCCTGGTTGCGCTGGTCGTCGTCGGACAGATCGAGGTCGTCACCGACACCTGTGTCAAACGCCTCCTCGAACTCGCCGAAGTGGAGATTCCGGCGTATCTCCTCGTCTGTCAACGGCGTACGGCCGTAGCGATCTAAGCTCTCGCGGATTACCTCGTCTGCTTCCTCCTCCGACCGAAGCGGCGGATACGGTGGGAACGTACTGAGCTTCAATGGGTCGCTCCGGCCGCCGCCTTCTAGGGGCACCCGCGTCCAGATGTGGTAGTTCTCCGTCTCAAGCAGGTCTTCTACCTCGTAGCCCCGGAACCGTTTCATCAACGGTCGGGCGTCATCGTCGTCGTTGACGCGGAACGCCTGGAGGTTGTTGCAGTTATTTTGGACTGCTTTCAGCACGCCCGCTTCTGCGAGCTGAGTCGGATACTGGCACGCTAAGGTCACGCTCAGTTTCATCGAGCGAGCGCGGGCGAGCATGTCTGCGACGTCCAGATTCTCGTTGAGTACCTTGTCGGCCTCGTCGAAGATCGCGAAGAACGGCTCTCGCTCGCCATCGAACGACTTGTTCTGGACTGCCGTCCAGATCGGGCGCATCGTCCCGAGTGAAATCATCTGCTTGATGTCGTCGTTCGAGACGGGCGTCCGAACGATGACGATCTTGTTGTCGTCGATGATCTTCTGAAAGTCGATTGTGGACTCGCGGCAGGCGGCGATCCGGCGGATGATCCCGTTCTCAACCCAGGACTTGATGCGTTTGAGTAGCGGGCGCACGTCGTCATCGTCCATGTCGGCAATTTCGCTCACGAACTCTGCCACGAATGGGTCGTCCACTTCCTCGGCGAATGCTTCGCGGCGCTGCTCCAACAGCAGGACAAAGTAGAAATCGATAATCGAGTAGTAGTCTTCGGGGTCGTCGGCCTCGGCGTTGTGTTTGAGCATCGCTCGCCCCATCGACTCTGTAATTGAGGCCATGTTGATCCCCCAATACTCGTCGTTATCGAAAATCGCCTTCAACACCTCTAAGCGGTCCTCTATTGCGCGCTCGCGCTCCGCCTCACTGTCACACTCGGGGACGTCCAGGAAGTTGATCGCGACGGATTTCTCGAACTCGTCGCTCCCCGGCTCAATCCATACCACGTCGTCTAAGCGGTGCTCAGGCAGCATCCGCAACAGTTCGCGTGAATCCTCCGCCTTGGGATCGAAATAGACGAAGCCATGCCCTCCATAGGCGAGCTGCACCATCTGATTCAGTAGTTGCGTTGTCTTCCCTGCGCCTGTGGTGCCAACTAACCAGAGATGCTGAAACAGGTCTTCGAACGGGATACCAGGGACCGCGAAGCCCTGCTGGGCCGAAACGTCGTAGCCCGTCCACAGCGGCGAATGTGGGTCGTCATAGGCGTCTTCTAAGTCGCGGCGAATCCGGTCGCTCGCGACAATATCGTACTCGCTTTCAGGACTCTCGCTCGGCGTTTTCGTTCCGACGTAAGTCCCGCCCTCGCGGATATGGTCTTGCGGGTCGATCTGGTAGCGTTCGCCCGTGATTGACTGGAGTTCGTCGGGGACGTCCTCGTTTTCGTCCTCTTGGTCGCTGCTCGTTTCGTCGGTCTGTGCGTCGTTGTCGTCGCCAAAGCCGAAGAGTGACATGGATGAGAGGGAAGTGCGTGGGGTAGTTGCTGCGCTAGTCTTTGTCTGATTGGAGAGAGTCGGCCGGCACGCGACTGCCGCGCTGGGTGTTCTTCCAATCGATATTCGCCACGTTGATCTCGTCATTCGGAATGTGGGCCGCGCCAGCAAGCTCGTCAATCGTCAAAATCATCTCGTGGTCGGTCCACTCGCGCTGCTGGGCCGACTCGATCACGCTCGAAAGGCGGCCTTCACCGACAGGGTTCGCTTCGAACCCCTGCTCTGTCTTCGAATTATAGTAGCGCGTGAACATGCCAGCGACGCCCTCGCACCGCGATTCCGCCTCATACTCGTCGGGCGAGATTGCGATGATGCGGAGGTTCGTGTTGAACGCATACTTCCCGCGCTGTTGTTCAACGATCTTGGCGGCATCCTTGTCCTTCTTGCTCGCTTCGGTGGTATAGGGGTCGAACCAGCCTTCAACTTCGTCGTCGCGAAGACTCTGCGCGACGTCATCGACACTGACGCCGCTACCGATCATGCTGCTGCCGTCGTCCTCCGCCCAATCCTTCGGTTCAGGCCGAAACACGGCCTGCACGACCACGCGTGTTTCTTCGGTTGACTGCATCTCGCTCGTGATTTCCGAGTAGGGGTCGTGCTCGAAGCCCTCGCCGTCGTGGTGGCGAATCGGATAGAAGTGATGACGCTCGATGTCGAGTTCCGCTGCAGCCACGTAGTCGTCGGCACCGACCGGCGGGAAACCGTCACCATCGTCCACCTCATGCACGTCTGAATTATCGTAGGCGTTCTCGACGCGGGTCGTGTACTTGTCGGCGGCATCGTCGGTAGCGGCGTGCATGAAGAACTTCACGCGACCCTCGTCAAACCAGAGCTCGAACGAATGGTGATCGCTGACGTTCTTCGTCGAGAACAGCCGCTTGCGTTCCGTGGTCACGTCGTGGATCGCCTGCAGGAGCCTGGCCCCGCTCTGGATGCCTTCGTTCTGCTTGTACGGTGTGATCCGCAACAGGGTACCGGGCGTCTCGCTGGCATCCTGGAAGTGCTGTTCGTTGATTTGTGCGGCCTGAAAATCCGCCGAGGAGTCACCGAGGAGTCCCATTGTCAGAACTCACCCCACTCGTCGGCGAGATAGTCATCGAACGGTCCATCCTCGTCTGGATTATGCGTGTAAATCGTCTGCTCTAGCGGCGACAACCGTACTTCGACGCGCATCCAGCCCTGGATCTCGGTATAATTGACGAGACAATCCGTGTAGCCCAGGCCGTCCTGGCCGGCCGTCGCCTTATCCCGAAGGTAGTGGGCTTGGCGGTCGTTCAAGCCGTACTCTTCGGCAGCCTCGTCGGAGAGGTCTTCAGTCGCGTAGAGTTCGACCGTGTTGACTTGGCCTCTGATTGCTTCCTTGTATTTGCGCTTGTCCTCGTCTTCGTCCTCGACGAAGTCGTTGGGATGCTGCGAGAGGAACCAGAGGCCAGCGTTGTAGTGTCGCCAGTGGCGGGCGGCCTGCTGCAACCACTGCAGCATTTCCTTTGACTCCAGGAGGTAGTGCGCCTCGTCGATCACGAACATCGTCTTGTCCGGCGCTCGCTTCACCGCCTCGTACACCTGACCGAGCATCAGATTCAGCATCGTGCTCTCGTCGGCGGCCGACCCGAGGCCCTCGATCTGCTGCAAGTCGAGATACGTAATGCTTCCCGGCTGGATGCGAGCGTCTGATTCGCCGGTGAGCGATGCATACTCCCCGTCTTCACTGAAGCCCTTGATCCGGCGAAGGAGCGGCCCCGCGTTGTCCTCGATCTGCATCTTCTCTTTCTCGGTCTCGACGTACTCGTCGGGGTTGTTGCCCATGTCCTTGACCGTCTCGCGGAAATCTGCCATCGTCGGACTTCGCTCAGGCTTGTGCGTGTCGGGGTGTCCGGGCTTGATGCCGGCGTCTTTCAGTGTCTCGCGAACGGCGTCTTTGACGAGTGGTTTGAACCGCTCGCGAATATCGGTTGAACTCCCTGCAATGATGTCGAGCACGAGGCCGGTGACCTGCCGGAACTTCATCTCGAACGGCTTGACGCCCGCTTCGAGCGCCTCCTCAGGTGTCTCCTCCATGTGAAGTGGGTTGATCGTGGTATCGCCGTCGAGCGTGATGTGGGCGCCATTGAGAAGGTCGGTGATCGGGCCGAAGTCCCCGACCGTATCACAGAAGATGAGCGTCCGCTCGGGGTCAGCAAGCTTCCAGCGAATCGCTTGTTTGAGCGCGCCCGTCGTCTTCCCCGACCCTGAGTCGCCGCCGGTGAGCTTGTGGCCGGGACCGGGGTCGAACGGGTCTGCGGTGACGACGCTGCCATTCGTCGTGCTGCGGCCGTGCTCCATGCCGTCATCCTGGCGAATATACTTCGACGTCGGGGGGAACGCCGCTGCGATCGTCCCCGACAGCGTGAGCGCGCGCCGTTGGCGGTGCGATGCTTCGGCGTAGGCGTTACGTCCGTTGGGAGACGCGCTCTCGAACAGCTGGCCCTGGCGCTTCGACGGCGACAGCAGCGTGAGATTTGCGGGCGACGACTCCAGCACGGTGGTCACCTTCTCGCAGGCCGACTCCAGTGCTCGACGCTTCGCGATGTCCATCGTCAACTGGTCTTCCTGCACCAAGTCTTCCTCAACCAGGTCTTCAGCTTCCTCGAGGGCGCGACGAGTCCCCGCCCGCACTGTCACGTAGCCGCTCAGCTTCCACGGCTGGGCGTTCGAGTGACGGAGCAGCTTGAGCATCTGGACGTAGGGATCGATCTCGTCTTCCATCAACAGCGCCTCCAGGTCGTTTGCATCCTGCTTGCGCTCGTTGATGTTCGCGTCAATGCTCCCGATTTCGTGTTTCACTTCGTCAATCGCGTAGTCGCGATCAAGTGACTGCATCCGCAACGACACGTCGACGTCGACGCCGCGCAGGGTGTAGAGGTCCTGTAGGAACTTCTCCTTGGGTTCGGTCGGCCACGCACCTATCCAGAACGTCCGACAATACTGATCGCCAGCAACGACGAGATCCTCGGGTTCCTTGTACTGCTCGGGCGCGAGCAGATCCTGAATCCGATTCGGTTGCGTGAGACTCCCCTCTGTCTCGTCGTCACTGCCGCCGCTGCTACCGGGGTTGAACAGTCCCTCGCGAATCTGTGCGAATAGGCCTGCGTTCGCGGCGTCGTCCTGGTCGGCGTGCGCGTCGGCAGGGTCGTTGTGGGCGGTGTTCGTCGCGGTCGTCGTTGTCTCGGCCTGCGTGCCGCCATCCGCGACTGCCTCGACCTGCTCAACGTCGGCGACCGCTGTCGGCTTGGCCGTCTCGTCAGCTTTGACGGCTTCGGGCTGGTGGCTCTCGGTCGCGTTGTGGTGGGGCCACACCGAGGCGTTCACGTCCTCGGTGACGTGCGCGGGGTCAATCTCGTGTTCTGTGCCGGCCCAGAAGCGAGTGAGCAACAGGGCGTGCTCGGTCGCTTCGACGTTCCGGGTCTCTACTCCGGAGATTTTGCTGAACGCTTCTCGGAGGTGTCGCCGTCGTCGCGATGCTTTGCGCTGCATGCGACTCCGACGGGCCTGCCAATGCTCGCCCTGCTCGTCGTCGCTGCTAGAGCGGTCAACTCCAAGCCAGAGTTCAAGCAACCAGTCAATCCAGTCGCCCACGGACCGACCGGTGTCCTCATCGGTCGTCGCGACGTCCGGCAGGTCAACGTCGTCGGGGTCGACCTGCACGACAACGTAATGCTGCCACTCACGCGCCTGCCACGCCTCCTTGCTCATCTGCTCCTCCCAGTCAATGATATTCTTCAGGAGGGCACGCGCCGGCTTCCACTCCTCAGACGCATACGTATCCGCAAGCCACTGCTCGCGATACTTCTCGGTCAATTCCTCAGGGTCGAACGGCGCGGTCGTGCTGTAGAGTTGGAAATCAAAATCAACGCGATCGTCGAACGCCTGCCGGAGTCGACCAATCATCGGCCGACTCTCCTCAGTCTCCTGCAGGTCTGTATTCCGGCCCTTGATCCGTGCAATGGTCGCGATCCGGCCGTCCTGCATCTCGGCCGTGCCATCCTCGTGAATTCGCTTTACGCCGTGAATGGCCGTTGCCTCCTCGTGGCCTTCGTCACGGCCTCGTAGCAGGAATGTGAGCGGGCCTTTGAGTTGATCGATACTGCTCGAATACTTGCCAACCTGAGCGGCAAAGACGATGCCGACGGGAATGAGCAGTGCACCGACGCCGATAAGCACGAGTGCAGGTACGACAAGCTGAAAGCCGATAAGGAGGGCAAAGCCGACGAGTGCAACAAGCACGCCGGGGATGCCAAAGGCGAGGCTGCTCGCGTCGAAGCCCTTGATCTGCCAACCGCTATCAACGTGGGGTGGGACGAGTTGTGTCGGGTCCTGATCGTCGTCTGTCATAGATGGGGACCTCCGAGGCCCCGTCTCCGGCCTTGCACGGAGTAGTCGGCGACAACCGAGCGGGGCGACCGGACAGCACTGCACGGCACTCCAGGCGGCTAATCGTCGTCGTTGATTCGCTGCTGCATCGTCGACGTGCGCTCGATCTGCTCGATCTGGCGCTCCATGTCGTCTGGCACTGCGCTGTCGTCTATCGAACTGTGATGATTGAGGTCGCTCGTCGGATCAGAACTCGAACTGCTGCCGCCGCTGCTGCCACTATCCGAATGAGTATCGTGGCGGTCGGTGTTCGCTTCCTCGGGCGTGTCTCCGCCATCAGCACGATAGTCTTCGACTTTCTCGTGCACCTGTCCGACGCGATCGTTGGCTTTCGCGGCATACTGGCCGACTTGGTTCGACCCTGCCGCTCCAACGCCGAGTGAAACAGATGCGGCGTCGTTGGCGTGATCGAGCATCTGTTTCGGGAAGTAAATTAACAAGAATGCGATTCCAACTCCGATCATAAGAGTCGTCATAACCGTGCTCTGGAACGATTGGCCGAAGTTCAGCATGAAGAGCAATCGCGCAATAAATGCCTGAAAGAGCTTTGTGACGACGGTGACGCCGAAGATATAGATGAAGGTCTGACCGATTGACTGCGCGAACGAGTTGTTTGTCGTCCGAAGTGCCCACGCTATCGGCCAGACGCCGACACCGAGATAGATTAAGAAGCGTTCAAGACCAAGAGCGGCCACGCCCACTGCTGCAACTGCTGGTTGGAGAATTCCGATGAACGCGGTGAATCCAAGGCCAGCACTCATCTTTCCGACATTTGCAAATTCCCCTAATAGCTCTGTGTCGTCTGGCCGCAATCCGGAGGCGGCCGCATTCGCGATGTGCAAGAAGAACGGAAGCATGGTCCACGTCAGGACGATTGCGAAGACGCCGAGCCCCCAGCGCTTCCATGCCTGACGCCGCTGATACTCGTCCTTAGCAAAGAACGACGTCCCGCCACTGAAGACAAGAATAACCGTCGCGAGAACCGTTGAGAAGCGAGTGAACTGAATTACTCCCTTCCAGGTTCCCGACTCAGGATTTGACCAAGTCCCTGGCTGCTGTGCCTTACCAGGGGCAGGAATCCCGAAAATAAGGTTATTCATCTGCCCTATCACAAACTCAGGGATACCAAGAAAAGATTTGAATATGCCCTTAACTGCCTTTGTAGGGTTCGTTACACTGCCTCCGATCCCGCCAATAGTGTCGACGATCCCATTTCCGCCGTTCTTTTTCTTCTGGTCCCCGTTGCTCCCGTTCGTCGAATTATTAGCTGTCGAATCGGCCTCGCCGTTCCCGATGAACCGGCTCGGTGGTTCAAGCCCAGCGCCGTTAGACCCGCTGCTCCCATTTGTTGAATTGTTAGTCGTCACTTGCTGTTGGGATAGAGTCGATCCGGCGAGGACTGGGCTAGCAAGGGTAGGAACGACGAGACAGACGACAAGGACGACAGCGAAAACCTGCGATTTGCGTTTGCTCGCAGGCAATTGAGGGACGATTCTCATGCTTAGTCCTCCTAGAGGGCGCTGAAGCTCACGCACTGGAGCGTCGAAAGGCCAATCGCCTGCAGAAGAGCCGGCGCAGCACCGACGACAAGCGCACCGACAAAGGCGAGTGCTCCGCCTGCGATTCCTTGCCGCCCTTCGCTCTTTTTCTGCGAACGTGGGTCACTTAGCTTCCGGAATCCATTCCCAATGCGGAAGACACCGGTCACCACGAGGAGGATAGTCAATAGCCCGAACCCAATAGTGAGTAGCTGGCCGAGACCAGCCTGGCACATGAGTTGACCAGCTTTCCCGCCACTGCCGCCGTCCTGGGCGAAAGCCGGGACGGAGGTGAGGAAGAGAAGCGTGAGTGCCTGAATGAGGCGTGGAGGAACTGCGTATCTGCCGATCCGCTTTATTCCGCCCGATAACCTAGTGCTAGTTGTCATAATTCATCTAGACGTACTAGACATTACTAGTTATATTTTGGGGTATTAGTTATTGATCTAACTAGAAAGAGCACAAATGAAATGGCAGATTATGATATCAATTGGATTTTGGAAAAATGCTTTAGGAACAAACTAGGAGAACAGAGACATGGTCGAACTTGACGACGTCCACGAGCAAATCCTTGATCTGCTACACGACGGTCGCGCAACGCAAGCGATGATGTCCGACGAACTCGACTATTCCGGTCAGCACATATACACAAATATGAAGGTCTTGCTGGCTGCAGATTATGTCGAAAAAGTCCACGAAACCTCAGCGCTCTATGAGTTGAAACACGACCCAAGAACATCTAACTCAGACTATTAACACTATGCGACTCATTCAACGGACTCCAGACCGTGCTCATCCCCATGAAGAAGGTGCGAAGGATATGCTGCGACGGCACTGGGCACTTCTTAAAGCCATCTTTATAATTGCCGTCGTCAGCGTGTTTGTTTTCATGATTGCATTTTTTATCATCGGGAAGTCACTCAAGATGCTATGGGGATATCAGGATGGTTCGCTGATAGTAATTCCAATTCTGCTTGTCTCGTACTATTTCGCGCGTCTTGCTGTTAAAGCGATTCTACCCGTCAAATACTAACTCGACTTTTCCGCTCCTTCAGCGGCTCTACTACGAGATCGAGATATTCTGCATCACATCACCGCTGCCTTGGATGAGCATCGGCCGTGATCCCGGCCATCCCGGCGTCTTGATGTCGACGTTCTTGACCACCACACTGTCTGCCGCTGGGTCGATCACAAGCGCGGTCATCGGCGTGTTGTAGATCGCGATACGAACGTTGTTCAACACAGCCTTCTCGACTGCATGCTGGACGGTGATACTCCAGCCGGTCGGGTTCTTCTGAATGATCTGGGTGTTCTTGATGCTGCAACTGCCGTTGTCGAGGCGAATCGGACGCTGCTCAAAGTAGTGTTTGCTGAATTTCTCGTCGGTGACGACAGTGCAGTTGACGATTTTCGAGTTCTGCCCACCAATCCGGATGTTCGACGCGTGTGAGTTCGCTGCAACGGAATTGACGACTTCGACCGTCCCTGACCGGGTCTTGCTACCGCCGACGAGATAGATCCCATTGTCGGGCCACCCGCCGACGTACATGTTCTGCACGCGGAGGTAGCCTTTCGTCTGGGGATGCATCGTAATCCCTGACGTTGCCCAGCTGCGGCCGAAGCCACCACCGCCGCTGTCTGTGGTCCGCTCGTTGATCGTCTTCTGGTAGGTCAGACCGCCATACCGAATGTCGACGTTTCGGACCTGGATCTTCGCGTCCTTGGTGGCGGGATTCGCCCGAAATGGTCCCTGGCAACCGAGGTCATGCACGCCGAGTTGGCGCACGTTCGCGATTTCGGAGACACCCGTCGTGTGGTGGTTCAGTATCTGCATCCCCGTGTTCTCGTCGCGCCAATCCATCGTGAACCCACCAAACACGAACTTCCCGTTATGCGGATTATCGCCACTCCCGATTTTGAAGTGCTGGGCCTTCCCCTCGAACTCGCCCTCTGTGACCGTGAACCCCTTGATATCGTTGACTTCACCGTGGGCAAGCACCGCGCCATTCCCGATGAGGCCTAGATTCGTCTCGCCACGACGGGCGACCTGCGAGTTCATCTTGTACCTCCCTTTCGGGAAGTACAGCAACGTATCGCTCTGCAATTCCTGCTCGATAACGGGCACAACGTCCTCGTTGCCCTCAGGGTCAGCGCCGGCCTCGACCATGTTCACGACGTTCTCGAACGCGCTGGCGTACTGCTTAGCTCTGAGCGCTGCCGGGAATTTCACGCCCTTTCCCTGCGTGCTATTGTTTCCTGTGTCAGTGGGCACACCGCCGCCACTGCCGCCAAGAATACCGATACAGCCGCTACTTGCGACGGCTGTCCCGACCGCGCCCGCTCGTTTGAGTACGTCTCGGCGCGTCCGTCCGTCCTGCTGGTCGCCGTCGTTGTCCTGCGTCATGGGAATCCTCCCGCGAACGGTGAGAGCACGTAGCCGACGGCGGCCATCGCGACAGTGCCAGCGAGAAACAGCACGCTATTCGCGAGCATGCTGTCGGCGCGAAGCCCCGACAGAGACACTCGCTGACGAGAGAACGGCAACAGCGGCTTGATGCCGCTCGTCGTGATGATGTCACCGGCTAAATGCACGCAGATCCCGCCGACGCCCACCGCGAACCCAGCGAATGTGAGCGTCGATGGATCGAGCGCTGCCAACTGGTCGATTACGATGGCAATGCTCGTGGCGTCGATCTCGGCGGTCGTTGCTGCCAACCATTTGGCAAGCGGGACGGTGACGTAGCGACCGATGAGCCATCCGAAGCCGGCGCAAACAACGCCGATGATGCCGGCGGTAAAGAGCGAATGGCTGACGCCTCGGTGTGAGAGGCCTGGTATCCAGTGGTCGTTGTCGGGGAGTGGTTCGACCACGATCACGCCGACCGCGATCAGGAGAGCGAGCGCGGGCTGGCCGCGGCTCGCGAGCACGTAGACCACGGGTGCAAGCGCGAGCAACGCAAGTCCAAAATGGCCGTGTCGATGCATGCTACACCTCGCTATCGTCTGTATTCACGTAGGACAGCCACTAGGATAAGAGTTTTGTATAAGTCGTATTGGATTGGAATAAGAGAAGAGAATTATTGACTGATAATCCGACGTTCTTCACACCTCTTCTCTATCCCATCGAGTGTCGCCGCCCCCGAATCAACTCGTTCACCTCGTCGGTCGCGACAAGCTCGCCATCCTGCTCTTCGAGATAGCCTTCCTCGATTGTCTCGGTGATCGCGGTCCTGAGGTCGCCGTCGAACCGACCGTGATGGTGTGCAATCGTCCCGACCTGCTCGCGGGCTATCGTCTCCGTATTCTTCCCGCCGGTGTTGTGTTTGACAATCCGCGCGATGATAGCCGCGTTCTCGTTCATACAAGCGCATAGCAACTGAGCGCCGATAAGTAAGGAGGCTCGTAGGTTAGTATAATATGCTAACGGCCCTGTCTCCCAGTATCAGTCGAATCGACTCTGTTGAAAATTCAGTTCTATTGGGGAATCGCTCTCGCTATCGCAGCATGGAACCACTGACGATCGCTCACCGACTGGATACACGACGTTCAAGCTCACAGAGCTTGACGATGGCCAGTGGCGAGCGACCCAGATCGGCCACACCCTCGAAGACTATGGGAACACCGGCGCACTTGCTGCAATGGACTTTTTTATTTCGCTATTTAAGTGGGAAGACATCCTCAATGAAACGCCGCACTGTTCTTGGATCGGTTGGATCAGTTGCACTTGCTGGGTTAGCAGGATGTACTGAATCCAAATCCGAAGCCCCACCGGCAGGAAGCCTTCGATTTGTCAATGAGAGCTCAACGCCTCGTATCATCAGGATGCACGTTACGGATGTCGGATCAGAATCCGGGACAGGCCCAGGCACGGTCAGTGGAAATCCGAACGTCCGTCCCGCTCAGCGCAATCTGACTGCCGCAACAACAATTGAGCCAGGGGAGACCCAAACGTATGAAAGCGTCTTTACAACACCCAATTGGTACGCTATTCGATTCACAGTCTCTGGGCAAAAGTTGGACGATGCCCAAGCACTCACTTCCTTCCATCCTGCACCAAATAACGGCGAGAAAGGGACGTTTCTATCGGGACGAATCTCAAATTCCGGTGAATTCGCTTGGACAGTTACAGCTACTGGTGATTCTGGCCCATTCAAATCTTAGTAATCATTACCGTCTGCAAAACTCCTTACCGCTCGAATAGAGGCGTCACACGAACCAGTTGCGGAATTTATACTCAAACTCGCCGTAAACAAATGCCAGCCAATCCAAAAGTGAATACACAAAAGTTAGTGATATAGCAACAATATGCGTTTCGAGCCCTTGATAATTTCGAAGCGGCGATCGCGCATAGATAGAGTTGGAACCACCGGGGTATCCACTGTCGTTTTGTGTTTTCAGGAGTAGTGATTCTCAAGCTCATTAGCCGCTCACAGCTCAACGGCGCTCATCGACTCAATGATGTTCGACTCGGTGGGAGCAGCCAGATACGGCTCAATCGCATCATAGCTCGACCATCCACCGAGCGCCATCACAATCCGCGGCGAGACGTTCTCCTCAACCAAGAGGTGATTCGCCCAGCAGCGACGCAAGTCATGCGTAGACACGCGCCGATAGTCATTGTCGCCTGTTTCTTCGGCTGCTTGGTCGGCGGCCTGCTCAACCCGGTACTGGACGGTACGTTTCGACCGTCCAACCAGGGGGTCATCGTCCCGAAGATCGGCCTGCTGGACGTAGCGATTGATCGTCGCTTCGACTTCGACCGGCAGCCACGTTTCGCGCTGCTTGCCGCCCTTGTCGCTTCTCGAAAAAGTAGGTGTGAGCGTGCAATCACCGAGTGAGATCGGGGTTAGACGGGCAAGTACGACCCTTCGGCAAGGACAACCCCCTCGTCATTGGCGACGAGCACTGTGTCAGGATTGCTGTTGTTCAGAACCGGGCCGCCGAAGTCAGCATAGAGCGTTGACTCAGTGTCCTCGCCGGTCCCATTCCGGACTGTGACCGTCTCACCTGCCCCGAGGATGAAGTCACCGAACGTGTAATTCTGACTCCCTGCTTCGAAGCTAATAATGTACCCCGAGAAGTCAATCGGGGTGTCGCCAGTATTTCGAACTGTGGCGAACTCGTTATTGAGATCTCCATTCTGATCTGGTCTGATCTCAGTGATCTCGACAGCCGACTGCTGGGATTCGGCGGGTCGTTCGGAGGCCAAGTCCGCACCAGGATCTCCGGCGTCGGTCGTGAACGATGCGATAGTACTTACTGAGGCCTCAGGCTCCTCAACAGTTGAAACGACCCGGTAGTCAGTCTGCCACTGCTCAGGAGTGATCGTACAGCGGACGTAACCCCGCTTATCATTGAAGAACCGCTGCCAGGGTTCACCGAGTGATGGTCCGTATTGAGTTAACCCGGATCCATCTCCGAACGAGGAGATAGAAGTGCCGACGTACTCGGTGCCGACCGTCTCTGAGTTAGGATCGGAAAAGTCAGCCTTGATATTGTAAGCATAGTTCCGATGGACATCGCCGGTGATCACGACTGGATTTAGGTCGGAGTCGGCGGCCATGACATCAAGCAGTCTCTCTCGGTCGGCTCGGTACCCGTCCCATTTGTCGCCGCCGCCGAAATTCTGTACGTCTGGATTCGGATTCTCGTCGGTCGCAACGAAGGGAACCTGATTGGCGAGAACGTTCCACTGCGATGTTGATTTGTGCAGACCGTCGACCAACCAGTCTTCTTGCTCGTCGCCGAGAATAGTCCGCCCTGGGTCGGCAGCTTCCTCTGAAGAGGAGACTTGATCGTCGCGGTACTGCCGAGTGTCGAGGACGTTGAACTCGGCCAGATCACCGAATGTGAACCGTCGATAGAGCGGCAAGTTCGGGCCGTTAGGCATTCGCGACGGGCGGAGTGGCTGGTGTTCGAAATATGCCTGGTAGGCGTTCGCCCGGCGTTCGAGGAATTCCTCCGTGGGATCGTTATTTTCAGAGGTTGCGTCGGCATAGTTGTTTTCGACTTCGTGGTCGTCCCACGTTACGAGCCACGGGAATGCAGCGTGGGCGTCCTGTAGGTTCGAATCCGTCTTGTATTGGGCTTCGCGTATTCGATAGTCACTCAAACTCTCAATTTCGCGTGGGGGTTCGTGGCCGCGATCAAGCGAGCCCTGTGCATCACCTTCGTAGAGGTAGTCGCCCAACTGGATGGCCAGGTCGAGGTCTTCATCGGCGAGGTGGTCATAAGCGGTATAGTGACCATAGGGGTAGTTCTGACACGAGGTGAAGGCGAACTTAAGCTCGTCTACGTCAGCTCCCTCTCCAGGGGCTGTTTTTGTTCTTCCAACCGGGCTTCGATTAGGGCCAACTTTGAACTGATAGTAGTATTCTGTATCGGCATCCAACCCTTTTACGTCGATATGGACGGAGTGGGCGTATTCAGGATGCGCCTTTACGTTACCTTTTCCAACGGTCTTGGTCATGTCCTTGTCAGTCGCTATGTTCCACTGTACCGGTACCTGACGGTCCGGCATCCCACCGTCTTCGGAGAGTGGTTCGGGTGCGAGGCGAGTCCAGAGAACGACGGAATCGGGTAGGGGATCACCAGAAGCCACACCAAGGGTGAACGGATCACCTTTTATCGGGGCCTGTCCGTTGTTTTCCTTGTCAGCAGCGACTCCTACCCCGGACGCGCCGATGCCGGCGATCGTTGTGGTGGTGACTGCTTTTTGAAGGAATTCTCGTCGGCTCTTGTCGAATCGGTGGTCTAAGTCGTTATCCACACCTCATTGACCGAACACAGGCATTATAATTTTATATATGTTAGATATATATTAAAATTACCATGCAAGGGGTGAATATACGCCCGGATATCAGAAGGATGCTCGCAGAAATAAGGTATGATGCTACCTAAAACGAACTGCTATTTGATGTTCAACTCAGGATTTTGCTCAACTACTGATCGGATTGATCCCGATCGTGTCCCTGCTGTTCGTGACCTTGAACTCATAGTAGCGACCGCCGTCCGTCCGAGAGATATCCGAAGGCGTCACGTCTAGAACCTCAGTGACGCGCAGACACGAAATTCAGTCCATCGAAGACCACACACCCACAACTTGTCAGTTCGTGTTAATTTCAATATACCAAAAGGAGTTTAATAGACGAGTGACACTCTCTAGTCGAGTACCAATGCACGATCTCACCGGCTTTCAACGTGACCTACTGTACGTCGTCAACGGCTTAGACGAACCCCACGGCCTCGCCATCAAAGACGACCTCGAAGAGTACTACGAAAAAGAGGTCCACCACGGACGGCTGTACCCCAACCTGGATACACTCGTTGAGAAAGGACTGATCGAAAAGGGGCAAGTAGACCGCCGGACGAATTACTATACGCTCACCCAGCGTGGCCAGCGAGAGATCACTGCACGCAACGACTGGGAACAACAATATCTCGAAGCAGACGCCCCGACAGCCTGACGATCCGGCTACGTCGCCTTTCTGGCTTCGATTAGCGATTACGCGGTCTCCAGAACCAAGCCACAGCTACCGTTATCGTTCGTCGCTGGACTGCTTAGAATATTCATATACCGTATACAGATTCAGTATACAAATTCAGAATTCGTCTTCCTGGGAGAGCACGAACTCCTTTCTCGCTGCTTTCCCGTCCTCGATAACCTCCGGCGCAACCACGTCTAGACCAACACGTGCTAGATCTCCAAGCGTCTGACTCCGACTGACACGCCCCTCGTCTCGATCCAACTCATCGCGTGCCGCTTCCGCGACATCCGATAGTTCATCCACGTCCTCGAGGCCACGGACTAGCGCCGCAAGATTCTCGTCGCGGACTGTAATGTTCGACGACGAATCCCCATCGTCGATCGCTTCGTATGCGTCCACGATCGCATCCTGTAACGACCGGGCGTCAGTTGTCTCCTCAGTCGATGGTTCTGAGTTATGCCGCTTCTGTTCGCCACTCTGCTGTAACAATTCCTCTGCTGCTTGTTCGTCGTCATTCATTGTTAGCTAGTCGCTCCAGAAGTTCAGTCGTGTTTGCTCGGTACGCTTCACGCACGCGCTCGCCCGTATTGTAGAGTTCATCGTCCGGCACTGCAAACAGTGTCTGGCCTTCCTGCTGTTTCTTACTCACATCTTGGGACTTCGACACTGCGGTCGCGGCCGCTTGCTCTGGATACGTGTCTTCAAGATCGTCGACGAACGACTGCGAGAGATTCGTCGTCCGATCCACCATCGTCGGTGCAACCATCACCAACTCGGGATCGACCGGATGCTCTTCGCCGATCTCCTTGAGATCCCGTCGCAGGTTCTCCAGTTGCGTGCGCTCGAACGCCCCCGGCTTCAACGGAGCGATGATGTTCTCAGCGGCAAACAGGCCGTTCAGTGCAATGTTGTCCTCCTTGCCCGGCAGGTCGAGCAGCACGAAGTCGTAGCGGTCAGCAAGGTCGTTGGTGATGAATGCGTCGAGTTTGTCGAAGCGGTCCTCGACGGGGATGTTCGCGAGGTTGTTGTCGGCACCGCCGAGCCCAGGGTCGGCGGGAATCAGGTCGACGTCTTCGCCTGTGTCGAACACCATTCGATCGACGACGTCCGAGATGTTGTCGCGGATGAACTCCCAGTCGTCGCCGAACACGGCGGAGATGGGTGCGTCCAGGTCGTCGATCTCGTCTTGGACTCCGAAGTGCGTTGAGAGGTCGTTCTGTTTGCCGGCCAAGTCGATGAGGAGCACGTCGAGGTCGTGCTCGTGGCTGGCGGCGACGGCAACGTGTGCGGCAGTCGTCGTCTTTCCGACACCGCCTTTCTCGACGTAGGTCGCCGCCCGCAGTATCTGATTCGCTGGGACAGTTACCATATACATCTTCTGTATACATATACAAGATACATAAATCTATGTCAGACAACTGCTCCGAGCAATTTCAGAAGGATATTCTACGGAGTCTTCACCGATCTTTTTGCACACTGCCTGTTGTAGCGAGGGTATGCAATCCAATTTCTATTCGTTTTTAGATGAACTGCGCATCCTCGCACAAGTCGGATTAGAGTACGCGGACGACCCATATGATGAGGAACGCTACGAGCGGATATTGACACGTGTAAGTGAACTCTATGGGCAATCGGTAGAGTTACCACCGGCGGAAGTCCGCTCACGATTCGCGACAGAAGTCGGGCGAGTGACGCCGAAGATCAGTGCTGATGCAGCGGTATTCAACGAATCTGGCCAAATCCTGCTCCAAAAGCGAGCTGACGATGGAACCTGGTGTCTCCCAGGTGGATATGCCGAGCCCAACGAAGCCCCGCACGAGACCGCCGTCCGCGAAACGAAGGAGGAAACTGGACTCACCGTTACAGCAGGCGATTTGGTCGGAGTCTATACGCGGAAGCCGGGAGAGTTCGGTCCTCATTGTCTGGTAATTCATCTGTATCGCTGTACAATCAAACGCGGAACGGTCGAAGTCTCTCGCGAAGGGGAGGACGTACAGTACTGGTCACTCAATACTGTTCCCGACTGGCACAAAAACCACGAACAGCAGGCACGCGATGCCTACACCGAGTGGAAACAAAACTAACAGTGAGAGAAAAGAGATCTAGTTAGATCGAGCCAAGAGCAGAAAAAGTACTATTATTACCGGTTTCATTCACTGTCATAACATGACTTCAGTATATCCTCAACTCACGACATTTCTTAAAGAGGCAGGAACTGACGGGTATCTGATCGACGCCGATGGTGAGGATAGCAATCAGCTGTATCTCTCGGGGTTCCACGCGATGGGAGATTTCCTGACGCTATACACTGACGGAGAAATTCAGCTGCTCGTTCCCGATCTCGCCTACCCGCGAGCGAGTACTGATAGCAATGCCGCTACTGTCCAGCGGTTCTCAGAGTACGACTACGGAGATAAGGTCATCGAGCACGGACCACAGAAAGCCGGTCCGCTCGCAGCGGCAGCGTTCCTTGCCGATCATGGCATCGACGCCGTATCAGTACCGATGTCATTCCCGAACGGGACCGCAGATATCCTGCGGGACCACGGCATCGAGATAGCCACAGATTACGACAACATCATTGCTCAAGTTCGGGCAGTAAAAACCGACGAAGAGATCGACTGTATCAGAGAAACACAGCGAGCCAATGAGAATGCAATGGCGGTTGCAGAGACGATGCTCGAAAGCGCCACAGTCGATGATGGTATCCTGTATCTCGATGGAGAGGTGTTGACGAGCGAAAGAGTCCGCCGGGACATCGAGATGACGCTGCTTGAAGACGGCTATAGCTTGGATGAGTGCTTTGTGGCATCCGGCCCGGAGGGTGCCAAGTCCCATGCGGTCGGATCTGGTCCGATCGAAACTGGCGACCCGATCATCGTGGATATCTTCCCATGCAGCAAGGAAACACGGTACTTCGCGGATATGACCCGGACGTTTGTGAAAGGCAGCCCGGACTCCAAGATTCAGGACTGGTATGACCTCACGCGTGAGGCATTTGAGACGGCACTGGAGATGATCCAGCCCGGCGTGACTGGCGAGGAAGTTCATGAAGCAGTCTGTGACGTCTTCGAGCGCGAAGGATATCCAACGCTGCGGACCGACGAGTCTGCCGAAGATGGTTTCATAAGTACAACTGGGCATGGGGTCGGGCTCGATGTCCACGAACTACCCAAACTCAGTTGGGGTAGCGGGGAGCTACAGCCTGGTCACGTCGTCACAGTCGAACCTGGCCTCTACGAGCAGGGAGCCGGTGGTGTCCGCCTCGAAGATCTCATTCTGGTGACTGAGTTGGGCTGCGAGAATCTCACCGACTATCCTCAGGACCTCCGTCTCGTATAGGATTCATCGAGAGCTGAATCGTCAACGTTCTATTCTGGCTAGTTTGAGAGCAAAACGCGAGAGACCTACAACAAACTCCGCACAGATCGAGATGCGGGTCCCGGGGTAGTTCCACTTCCGTTTATTGAATTAATCGGCAGTACATCGCACACCACCACTTCCAATGAAATAGGGCACTAGAGCGCCTACAACACGGTAAAACAGTGTTCTAAATTCTCATAAATTGTATACTGCGATATCAAATATGAGCGACGTGAAGATGAGACTACACCCAGTATAGAGAGCCCAGAATGCACTATTTGAGGCAATCTCCCCTTTGCAAGCGTCTCAAACTGAACCACAAAAGCCGACTTCGATCAATTATCTAATCATTGGGCGAATTAACGACGATTCAAACCAGAGCTGCCGCTGCTCATCCAGCGTTCATCACCTTGAAACAGGGTTTCTAGCCAATTCCAGTCCGTTTCAGTAGCGTGAGCACTGTGTTTGCCGTCACAATCGGTGATTGCTCGTACTCCCCGGTCACTTCGATCTGCACCAGCAGATCAATAGCACGCCAAATCGAGTACAACAAGCAGGCAAACACGAAGTAGAAGAATCGCAGCACAAAATTCTTCGACGTCGTTGCGCCCATGAACCGTTTGACGCTCTTGTAGCCACTCTCAATCTCCCAACGATATGCATACTCTCGCAACAGACAGGGTTCGCCATTAGTCATGAACACGGAATACTGGCGATAATCAGTGCGCTCGGAGTTGTCCCGACGTCGGTACACCAGCGTTGTTTCGTGCCGGTCACCGTTGTTCAACAGAAGATTCCGGTCTGTCACGTACCGATCCTTGTCCCACCGGAGTAACCGCTTTGCTTGAGCTTGTTCACTCGTCTGCATCCGTTTCGGTACGACATATCGGAGTCCCCGCTGGTCAATCTCCTCCAAGATATGCTGGCTATCGAACTCCCGGTCCATCAGGACATTATCGACGAGGACCTGCTCTTGGGCGGAATCTAAGAGGTCTCGGACAATCTCTAACCGAGAATCACCCTTCCGAACTGGCCGAGCGTCCAAGACGATGGGTACTGCATTGCCGACGAGCTGGATTGTCGCCCACTGGTAGGCGTACTCACCGTCTTTCGTCCCGATAATCTCGGCTTCATGGTCAGTACGGTCGCCGGTGAACGGATCGTCCTCGGTCGTATCGATCGCGACGATGCCCGCCCGATGGAACGCATCTGTCTCGGCAAGCCGGTCAAGTGATCGGCCAATTGCCTCACGATACATTTCACGAATTTCGTCGATAGAGAGGTCACGAAGGTGCGTTCGGTGAGTATGTCCGAGCGGTGTCCGGTCTCGTCGTGATTCGAGTGTGAAACTCCGTGCGCCTTCATTGGCTGCTAAATTCTCGCGCAGCCCGAGATAGGTCTGTAAGTCCCAGAATGCATTTGCGTGAATTTCACAGTGTGCATTACGGTCGAGCGAAAACGCAGGATAGACGAGTCGTCCAACCTGATCAGTAAATTCGTCAGCACGAGCAAGAAGCGTTTGATCGTTAAGGTCGTCCTCGCCACTTCCGTTGTGATGACGGGAGGAATGTGGTAGTTGTCGTGGGATTTCGACACCTCTCCGATCTGCCTGTCTAAGGATGATTCGAGCGCCCTCAATGATTGTCTCCTGCAAATCGGTCGGAAGCCGTTGATGCCATGTTCGCCAGAGTGTCGACTGGTCCAGTATCGTCTCAAAACCGATCCGCTGCCGAATCGATGGGTTCTGCTCTAGATACTCGATAAGTGCCGTCTCATGCTCCCATCCGTACACCTCCTTTAGGAGAAATGCACGCACCAACGTGTCCATTTTGTACATAGTTGAGCCACGATAGCGATCGTGTGTATCGAAATCGACATACCTCAGCGGAACTTCAGCAATGAAATCATCGACCAAGTCGTGATCTTCATGGGCGAACCACACCGTTGCAACAGTCCGAATATCTTCTTCAAGTGCATCGAGTGAACTGCAGTTATACAGCTGAGTTGCATCATAAACAGGCCAGTTGTAGTATGATTTCGACGCAAGAGTTTGGAAAACAGCACGCCGAGAGACAGATGTTGATGGCACCAATTCCCAATCGAGTATGCCGATTACTTAGCCCTTTTATTGAAAATTCATTCTCATTGAGTCATTCCCAAATACTCACTTTTGAGCATTCAGTCCAAAGAACCCCAAAACATATGCTCATCGGCGTGTCATCTTCGAGAGATGAACACCCTGAATAACTCCTCTAAGACAGGGAAACCCCCTCGAATTGGCTATCGTGTCCTTTCTGCAATTTTGGGAGTGATCACACTGCTCACGTTCGGAACTGACCGATATTTGTATGAAACCGCTGGTCAGTCACTCGGAGAACTTCCTGCCATTATCATGGGTGGTGTCCTTTTTGTCGTCGGCGTAGGTTCCTTCTACGCATCCTTAGATGGCCACGACATCAAAACGACAATTCTCATCTCGATGGGACCAGTTGGGGGGCTCTTCGTGTATTTACTCGGCTATCACCTCTTCTTGCCTCCCAGTACCGACTCTCCGACATCGCTCATATTCCTCGCCTTCGCCGGAGCACTCCTTGTGATAGGGACTGGAGCACACTTTTTTGGTCTATTTCTCCGAAGAGTTCGTACTGTCTTGTAAGGAGCTTGGCGTCCTATCGAGCAGTGTCAGTCGTTTAGGCTACCGAATTCCCGGCTGACAACGTCGAATGTGAGAGAACAAGAGCAGGTCCCCCCTCAATTAGTGAGCATTCGTCCGATACAATACCCAATCAAGCCGAGTGGAATCCCGCCGATGAACCCAATGAACATGAGTGTGCCAACGGCCATAAGCGATGGACTAGCTTCCATTCCCATCTCAAGCGTGCTGAATCCCTGCGTAAATAACCGGAGACCTACACTAACACCGATACCACCAGCGATGGCCGCCGCAGGAACTCCTCGGGCGCGATAACCGAGTATTGCAGCTACCACAAGTCCAGTAGCGACGGGCACCGGTGAGAAAGCAACCGGCGAGATCGGAGACTCCGGGAGTACCGTCCAAAGGACAACAATTCCTAGTGCTATAGAACTCCAGATAAGCAAAGGCCCGTATTGATTCCGATCAACGCGAAGGTGTGAACGCATAGATCCGCCAGCAGACGGTGAGCTCCCGCCGAGAGCGTATCCGAGTGGTCCGACAACCAGCACCGCTACTCCGAGAGTATACCATGCAGAACTACGTACGGCGCGAATAGCTAGTTCCAGAGAGACGGGTTCGAAGAGAGCAGTCGATGCAGCGTTGAGGGCAAATACGGGGAGGGCAGCCGCGAGAATCCCAATAAGCACACCACCCTCATAGCGGCCAACAGCAATCGCAAGGCTGAATCCGATACCCGCTGCGAGGAGCGAGAGTTCGGGACCGAGCAATATAGTTGGCGAGACAAATCGTAGGACGACCGCCAACCCCGCGATGACGAGTCCTGCAATCAGCGCTCGCACGCTCGTCCGAGGATGATCGCCGAGAACGAGCGTTCGTGGGAGGGCCGAAGTACTCATAGCTACTAACACTGGACAAATGAACTTAATATTTCCTCATACTAGCCAGTTGAGTTTGCACCTTGGAACCGAAGTATTCTCCAGCAGGGATGTAGCTAACCGCTATGCATTGAGAACAGCTGTCTCAACTTCTGTGGCGGGCACGAACCCAGACCTTGGCAGTTTGGATTTTTACACTGAATCTGTTCCACGGCACCACGAGCGCTTGCGATCTCTTGATTCTACTCAGTTTGAACACTTTATTACAGATCTCTGGGAACAGCGTGATTGGGACACAGAGTATCGTAGGCTTATTCTCCAGGTTCCGCCGTGGGCCTGTAGACTCTGTACCCAGGGACAACAAGAAATGGACTGGAACAGGCGAAAAGTAGGTGCGAAACACGGAGTCCGGCTCCAGACAACTGGGACAGTTACGGTCGTCTAGTGCGTAACCCAGAGGAGTAACTATCCCTCCAACACTCTACAAGTAGTCTTGAATCTGCTAGTTATCCGTCTCCCCCGGAGCTTTTCCGAGATACTTGCTTTTGGCGCTGTTGTTCAAGATCACGTGATTCAATCCTGAGACGTGGATCCCATAATCGCTGGAGACTGTGTTCCCGGTCACCGTGTTGTTCGTTCCGCTAACTCTGATCCACCGAAGTCACAATACCCGAACGCATTGTTGGAGATGATGTTCTGTGACCCGCTCCGAACCCAGAGTCCCTCCGCCAAGAATCTACGTTATCGGGGAACGAGTTCCGGTTCACAGTAGAATTATTCGTGGCTGAAATTTCGATGTCGGACCATCCCTCCATGAACGAGTTGTCAATCACCGCAACGTGCTCGGAAGGATCTAGCCTCACTGCAGCTCCATCTACAGTGCGCCCATAGAGCTCGCTGTCATGAATCGTGATGTTCTGTGACTGAACCACAATCACTCCATCTCCGCTACCTCCGGTCTCTCCACTCGTAATGCTCTCCAACAGTGAGTTGTTCACACCACTGAAACGAATGTTGGCGTCGGTTTCCCGGACGGTAAGAGTCGTGATCGTCACGTTTGTAACGTCCTGAACAGACAGGTACTCCGGGATATGAGCACTGACTCGCCCCGATCTCGACGGCCGGAGCGGTAGAGATGACGTACGAACTCAACGGGTCCCCATCGTTCGACGGCTACCGTGGCTCTCCAGCAGTCGACTGCGAGGAAATCGTCGCCGTCGGCGACCTGCTAGACGGTAACGAAGGGGCCGCGAGATCAAGGTCAATCCGCTGCTGACGCAGTCGAACTGTACACAGTAGCGCTCAACGTGCCCGTCTCGCTCGCCAACTGAGGAACAAAAGAAATCGAAGTAATAGACGCGACCGTTATTCGTTCTTCTGACTCTTCTGAACGTCGATGTCCTCGAAGGCGACATCGCGTTCAGTGACGTCGACGATCATCGAGCCGACGTTCTCGATTTCGGCGTCGATGGTGTCGCCGCCGGAAATCGCGCTGACGCCTTCGGGCGTCCCGGTGGTGATGACGTCGCCGGCCTCGATGGTCGCACCGATCGAGGCGTACTCGACGATATCAGCGCAGCTGTAGATCATGCCGCCTGTGTTCTGCTGCTGCTTGGTCTCACCGTTGAGCTGCAGTTCCATCTCGAGATCGTGGGGATCGCCGACCTCATCCGGGGTGGCGACGCAGGGGCCGATGATCGTGAACGTGTCGTAGGACTTGCGGTTCGAGCGGTCTTGGTCGCCACGGACGGAGACATCGAGCAGGATTGTGTAGCCTAGGATTGCGTCCCAGACGTCGCCGGTCTCGATGTCCTTGACGTTCTCGCCCATGACGAACGCGAGCTCGATCTCATGGTCGACGCGGCGGTCGTTGAACGGCAGTTCGATGCCCTCTTCCGGACCGGCGACGCTCGAGGGGGCCTTGAGGAAATAGCCCTTGTCCTCGATGGTGAACCACTCCTCAGTGACAATGTCCTTGTCGGCCAGCGCCTCCTCGACGTGGTTCTCGTAGTTCAGGGGTGCGGCGATGACCTTGCCGGGGCGGCGGACGGGCGACTCGATAGTGACCTCGTCGCGGTCGTAGTCGGGATCCTCGTCCTCGTACTCGCTGGCATCGAGGTCCTTACGGGCGTACTCCTTGAGTGGATCGTTCGTCTGAAGGTCGAGTCGGTCGGTGACATCGACGATTCCGCCATCAGTTAGCAGACCGAGTCGATCGTCGTTGAATCTGACGAGTCGCATGGTAGAACAACCACGGTCCTGCCATATAAATCGTCCTCTCTCGGTTTCGATCCGTTCGAAAAATGGCGGTGTGTTCCGACCAGAATTCGACAGTTCACCAAGCCAGTCGTGCGTTGAAGAATAGGATCGGGAACGGACGCGAGAGATGGGCTTCGATCCTGGTCGTCAGTCACCAGCCGTGATCTGGTCGTCGAAGATATCCTCCGAGTCGAACACATTGCGACAGTCCTCACACACCATCTGTCCGTCGATCGCGTACTCCCAGAGCTTGCCACCGCAGTCAAGACAGTCGAAGTGCGCCTGAACGAACGGATCGTGCTCCGCGTACGGGTTCTCGAACTCTGCCATACAAATACAGTACGACCGCCGGTCAATAAAGTGTTCTCCCTGGCGCCGAAAAGCGGATTGGGGTCGCGAACCGCCGTTACTCGTTGACCGCCGACTCGGCGTAGAAGTTGAACGCCTCGAACACCGGTCGGTCGGTCATGCCCAGCAGGATCGCCTCCTCGCCGTCGGGATCGTGGTGGTGGGGCTCGTCTGGCGGGATCACGAAGATGTCCCACTGGCTCCACTCAAGGGTCTCGTCGCCGACATGAGTGGCTCCCTCGCCCTCAATGACGAAGTAGACCTCAGTGGAGTTGTGGAAGTGGGACTCCGTCTCCTCCTGGAGAAGCTGGGCCCGGAACGACATCGTCGGAAACAGTGGCGGCTGGCCCGTCGTTGGATTGGTATAGGCCATACTGTACCCGTCGTAGGGGTCAGGCGTGTTGTTGTCGGCCCGCTGGCGCAGTGTCTCGAGGGTCTCGTCCCAGCCGAAGCGGTACGGCGGCGTCGGCGCGCGGTTGCCCTCGAAAGGACCGGGAATGCCGTCGTCTTTTGATTCGTCGACGGGGCGTGCCTGTCCGTACTGGGAGTCCCAGTAGCCCTGCGTCTTGGTGACGGGCTGGCGCTCGAGTTCATGGTTCTCGAAGACGTTCGAGGAGTTCAGCGAATCGAGGATCAGCGGCAGGTCCAGTACGTCGAGCCACATCGCCGTCTCGTCGGAGTCGTTGACGTGGTCGTGCCACTCCCATTGTGGCGTCGTGATGAGGTCGTTATCCTCCATCGGAAACTCCTCGCCCGCGACGACCGTCTTCATGTCCTCGTTCCCGTCGATCGTGAATCGCAGGGCGTTGGCCCCGTGACGATGCGCCGGCGCCGTTTCGCCCGGCGAGACGGTCTGGACGCCAACGTAGATCGTGTTCGAGATGGCGTTGTCCATCCCGGTGTTGATCGGCACTGCGACCCGGCGCTGGAACCCCGGCGGAAGCTCCTCAATGGGCATGTCCTCTTCGACGTTGTCGATCGCCCGCTTGATGTCTTCCCACTTCCAGATGTCCGGCTGGAGGTCGTCGTAGACATGGCCCATCGTGTCCTCAACCTCCCACAGCGGCCGGAGATCGTTCTCCTCAAGAATTTCCCGGGTCTCTGAAGTTAGTTCAATGCTCTCTTCGGGGTCTTGCTGTGCCATGATAGCTCTTACCGGAAGGATCGTCATAAGCGTGTTGGAGGACCCCGTGGTAGAAAATCAAACGAGTTCGCCCTCGCCGTTCTGGTACGTCGTTTCCTCGCCGTTCTCTGCGTCGAACGGCCACCGACAGCAAGCGATTCAGTGAGGACGCTACAGGAACCAGTCAGTCCGCGTCGTCTCGTAACCGTCCGTGATCGAATCAAACGCCTTGTCAATCATGTCGACCGTCCACCCGCCCTCGGCGCTGCCGATCCGAACTTGACAGCGGTCCGAGAAAATCCCGATCTCGTCGCCCGCAGCTATCTCCGTGACGCCAGTGACGTCCGCAGCCTGACTCAGTAACGGGATGATCGGTATTCAGGATTGCGTCATGCGTAACACCCCCGAACAGCACCTTTCCGGTGGGTGATCGTTTCCGACCGGCCAGACAGATCAGACCAACGTCGTGTTCCGTCGCGTGGTTGAGGATCTCCTCGGTCGGTTCGCCGCTGTGTTCTTCGAGTCGGTATTTGATTCCGCGGTTGGGAGAGCTCGTTCGACGGTCTTCGCGGAACCCAACTGGCGGGATCATGGCTCCGCTCCGATTATCGGAAAATACGTGTACCACCATATTCTATCGAGTCGGCTTCGACCGGAATATCTGTGATCATAGTCAGCTGAGAGCGAGCGTGCGACTTTCCTCGTCGAGTGCAAGCAGTCTCTCGTACATACCCCTATGCTAGGAACCTCCTGTCATAAACTCTTAGTGTGTTCTCAATGGTAGAAAACAGTGGGTCGGCAGGCAGTCTCCTACTCAGTTCCGCTCACGCAGTGAGTCCGGATCTCGATTGGAACCCATTCGCAATCGCAACGACCGTCTTGAGATCTTCCCGCACATCGGGCTACATATGGCTAGCCAGAATCATTTCAACGCCAGGGACCGAACCAAAAGGGGATGGATTTACGTAATAACACTATAGAATGAGTGTATGGTGCTTGAACGAGACCTCGAAGAAGTAGCAGCGGAGCAGGACAACTTTCTGAACATCGACGAGGTGTACGACGAGGACGAGGAGATTGCTATTACGGACATGTTCGATGGTGAGTTCATCAGCGAGCGGACCGACTTCAAGAACTTCGATGAACTGGTGGCCGAGAGTCCCAGTGAGGCCAGCTCCAGCGAGGAACTCGAGACGGTCCCCCACGGCGAATGGGAGAAGTTCGTCGCCGAACGGACTGACTTCAAGAACGAGGAGGCGTTCGTGCTGGCCGCCCGTGACCACTGGGTCGCTAAGCGACTGGATCTAAACTGATTCGGCTCTGTTTCCCGTCTCCGAGCGTTTTTCACTGAGACTGTCATCTCGATGCCTGACACTCGAGATGCATCGGTCGTTAAGTTGCGCGTGAACGGTCCCAAGTCAGGGGTCCGTTGCGTCTCAATGGAGGGACTGTGCTCTGTTCGGCGGTTTGAGTGCAAAAAATGAGTGCGAGCCGGAGCGGACTCAGTAGTTTCCGGTCGAGACGATCGGCGGCGAACCGTGGGGACCGTATGGTGCATCGTCAAGCCACTCACCTGCGATCTCGAATTGATCGGCCATCGAGGCGGCTACCTCCTTCCGGAGGATAGTCACCGGATCATCGCCCTGGAGGTACTCGAGGGCCTGTCCGGCCGCACCGAGATTGTACTCGGCGGCTTTTTCGCGCCGGGCCGCGTACAGTTCGACCTCGTCGCGTGCGACCGCGTCCGTGCGGGCGTGGAGGGCCACCGCGACCGCCGAAGCCGCCTCGTCGGCGTCGGCGATGCCAGAGTTCATCCCGCGAGCGCCGAAGGGTGCCAGCAGGTGAGCCGCCTCGCCGGCCAGCAGCACGCGCCGGTGGTCGTCGACGAAGGTATCTGCCATCACTTGGAGGAAGTGATAGGTAGAGACCCACTTCAATTGGTCTTCGTACTCCTCACCCATAATGTCGCGAACGAACTCCCGCATTCGTTCGTCACTGCTGAGCTCCTCGGGATTGTCGCCCTCGATGCATTGGATATCAAGCCGCCAGCCACCGGTGAAGGGAACGAGCAACACGTTCCGCCCGTCGGCTTCGGGCGCGTCGTAGTGGAACACTCGTTCGAGGTCCGGATGCCCGTCGTCGATCCCCTCGTCCTCGATGTCGGCGATGATGAAGGCGTTTTCGGACTGATCGCCCTCGAAGTTCGCGCCGATCTCCTTGCGGACGGTCGAACCGCCGCCGTCCGCGCCGACTAGGTACTCAGCCTTCCACTCACGACCGTTGTCAGTCTCAACGCGGACACCGTCCGGCGAGGAGTCGACCGAGACGACTTCCGACTCCCAGTGGATGTCGATGCCGACGCCCTCCAGCGCCTCGAGCATGTACTGCTCGGTCACGACCTGCGGGATGCTGGTGAAGTGCGGAATGTCGCCGCTGCCGCCGGGCGAGTCGTACGTTCGGTTGAACACCTCCTTCCCCTTGTAGAGGGTCCGTCGGGTCGGCCAGACCAGTCCCTCATCGACGAGGTCAGTTCCCAGTCCGGGGTGGATCCGCTCGAGGGTTCGAAGCGTCGAGCCGTGGACGTAGATGGCACGGCTTCCGGATCGGTCCCGGTCCTTCGGGTCCGCCTCGAGGATTGTGGTCTCGATTCCTCGCGCGTGCAACGCTAGTGCTGCCGTCATACCGACTGGTCCGGCACCGGCGACCAGCACCGGCACGTCGTTCGTATCATCGCTCATGATGTTCATTGACGAAGTATGGTATCATAGTGTTTGTGGTGTTCACTAGATCCCCTATTTGATGTTACAAATATCGACCGCCGGAGGGATGGGATTACATAGAATGCGAACGTCGCTGTATATTAGTCGGGATCCGAGGGGAAACGCCGCGCAACAGCTATCGAATAGGTGGTCGCACGGAACAGGAAACCGAACCTGGAGAAACGCGGGATGTGATTGTACATTTCTCATTATCGAACGCAGCCGTTGACGGGAGCGAGTTGCAGGTCCGTGAGAGCAGTGTGAAGGAGCGGCCGTTCAGCTGCGGGGGCTGACGGTTGTCGAGCGACCGTCACTAGCGGCAGCCGCATCTTGATGTTGATTTGTTGGCATTGGTCACACTGAACTCGATCTTCTCGTAGATGGCGATCGCTCGAGGATAGTCTGGCTATGGATCAGTGGGACCGGTCTGTCCTGCGAGAGCATAATAAGTCGATCCCGATAAAATGTTATAGCTATTATGCCGGATGTCTTGAACTCGGGAACCGATTGTCGACTCGCGCTCGTTACGTTGGGGGACGATACTGTCTTTGCCCGATTGCTAGCATTACAATACTCGGCAAATCAGAACAGGGTATTACATTTGAACGAGAATAACCCTATTTGTTAGTTTTTGTAATTTATTTCTGGCTTTGGTGGGTGATAGCTAAGTGGGAGGTGGTGAAAGTACAGCAAACGTCCAATGATTACACCTGTAGAGTTGTAATGCACTCGGATCGAGAGCAGATGCGAACAAACAGTTCTACCGATTTGTATCAGAACGACGCGGACGAGACGACCGTCTCTAAGAACACTCCAACGGGTTGCATCGGGAGCAACCGTGACGAGTCGCTCTCGGAGTCGGCGTCGACGGACAGTTTAGTTCCGTCCAGAGCCGATAAGAACAAGTTCGAATGACGACCGACGGCCCTAGATGAGGCCTACGGCGGAGGCTCCGTGGGTAAGCGCGGCCGCGATGGGGACGAGCAGCGCGGTTCGGAGTATCAGGAGGACAGTGAGATCGCGGAAGCGCATGGGAACGTCGTCGAACATGTCGACCATCATCGGGGCGGATGCAGCGAAAAAGATCGCCTGCGCGCTCGTGACTATCACAACGAATACTTTCGTGATGACGTCCGCCCCGACGGCGACCGTCGCACCCACGAAGTATTCGCCGGCGCCGGCGAGGACCGCTATCGCAGCTGTCTCGGGGTTCGGGATACCCAGGATGGTCATCAGCGGGACGAACGGGGCCGCGAGGTATTCGAAGAAGCCAGTATACGCCTCGAGTATGAGGACGGACGTCGCGATCGTCATTATAGTACCGAGGATCGTGCCGGTGAGTTTTGTCCCGTCAACGAACCCGTTGATCGCCGCTTTGGGGACCGATTCACCTTCCTGTGCAGTTCTGACGCCTTCGTTGAAGGCAAAGCGGAAATAGTCGGTGACGGTGCCGGTGAACTGCGGTTCCGGATCCGGTTCCGCAATGTATTGCTCAGGAACTGTCGAGAGCGGCGGTATGCGGACAAGGATCGCGGCGACGATGAGAGTCGCGATCAGGTACAGTGCGACGAGAATCGGGAAGACGTGTAACACCTCGAGAATGGCAGCGACCGCCCCGACGCTCCCGAGGTTCGCGGTCGCGAAGCAGGTACAGATCACGAACACCTCGCGCTTGTTGTAGCCGCCGCGGTCGAAAACGTTTCGAGTGAGATAGTATCCAATGCTGAACGATCCGAGCCACGACGCCGCGCCGTCGAGGGCCGATCGGCCGGGGAGGTTAAAGAGCGGACGCATGATCGGCTGGGCCAACGTGCCGATGAACTCGAGACCACCGAGTTCAGCCAGCATATTGACGAAGATTCCGCCGACCGGGATCACGAGCACGATAGTTACCATGAGCACGTCCCAGGAGACGCCTGCGATAGCGTCGGAGAGCAACCAGTCAGGACCGACGCTGAAGAACATCAAGAGCCCGAGACCGACCCCGATCACACGAAACGCCCAGAACGGTTTCGACGTCTGCCAGTACTGGGGCTGGACGACGCTCCGCGTGCGTTCGTTCAGCGTGATCACGCCTTGATAGTGTAACATGGTGATCGTCGTCAGGATCCCACCGGCAAACAGCACGAGCAGCGCGAACACTTCGACGGCGAGCAAAGACGTCGACTTGATGTACCCTATTAGAACGTCGAGCGGAATTGTTGTCTGTCCCTGATATTGAACCGGGAAGAGGAAGAAGAAGGCGCCAGTCGTGAACGCTAGGAGGAATTTGAGCGTTGGTCGCAATTGCTTCTCGCCCATGTTCACGTCGTCGATCGACTTCTGCTCGGGGCTTACCGATTCCCCTAATATGTGATCGTCATCTTCCCAGCTCTGACCACCGAACATGGTTCGACAAATCTTAGCATAGACCTTAAAAATACCGATTATATGTATGGATAAGTATGAAAAACAATAATGATACATATGATACCGTTAGAGATTAGAATGAAATAATTAACCAGGCGGGGATAACAGGCGAGATACCGTCAGAGATGTGGTCCCGGCAAAACAACTTCGAACGTACTGACCCAGAGTTCTCGAGGACAGGCGATGTCCGAGGAGATGCTCTCCGTCGGCCAGTAGCCGTACCGTCGAATCCATCGCGGCCAGGGCGAAATGAGGTTGGCAGCGGTGGAATCCGGCCTCCCGACCGTCGTCACTCAGTCGTACTCAGCAACACTGGGCGATTCGATTTCAGGATCACGTCCTGTGTGACGCTCCCGAACAGTGCCTTGCCGGTGGGGGATCGCTTTCGACCAGCCAGGCTGAGTACGTCGGCGTCAATCTCCGCGGCCTTGTCCAGAATATTCTGGACGGCGTCGCCGCTCGACTGGTCGACCTCGATGGTAAAGTCCGCTGCCTCAAGTCGCTCCGTCGCCTCTTGGACGGATTTGAGGTTCTTGGCGCTCACGCCCTTGTCGTCGGCTCGGAAGACATGGTAGACGACGACGCGAACCTGGTCGGCCTCAAGCGGTAGCGTAGTCAGCGACGCGACCTGTTCTCTCGCCCGTTTGACGTCCGTGTCGATGCAGAGTAATACCGTTTTCATGGTGGGATTGAGTGCGCGGTGATCGCTCCCGGCATGGTCGACGAGTCGATTACCGATCGAGTCATCGTCGTTGGACCAGTCGGGGTATCGTGTACCACTAATTCGGACCATTATATCCTTTTTGTCACAGTCCCTCGGTGAGCGACTCCGCCGACGAGAGGTGGTCGCCACCCCCACTTTCGGTCAGCCACCGTGAATGGAACGCCGAACGCGGCGCCGCGGATGTCGAAGCTCGCCGCTCTGCGTAGTTTTTTGTAGGCGAGTGTGCCATGGTCGCGTATGTCATCCAGTACCGAGCCCCTTGAGGACCTCGTCGCAGACCTCCTCGTCCGCGACGCGGACATTCATGAAGCGGCGCTTGAAGCGATCGCGACGACAAAGGATCGGCGCGCGATCCCGCATCTGATCGAGGTACTGATGATCCACGAGATCACCAGTAACTGGGAGCAGTTCGGCTTTCCGGAAGTCCTCCGGGACCACAGCCCACCTCGGTATCTCGAGCTTCCGGAGGCGCGCTGGCCAGGCATTCGGGATACGATCCAGGCCATCGCCGAGCCCGACTACGACTCGGAGTACGCCTGGGTCGAGTGGGAGACTTGGTACTCTCAGCAGGAGATCGAGCCGCTCGCGGGGTTCGACGGGTGGAAACTACAGCTCTATCGGTCGTATCTCCCGCCGGTGGGGCGGTTACTCGACACTGAACCGCGGACGTTCGACCTGCAGGATATTCGCTGGGGAAATTGCGACCCGTCGTTCCTCACGGCGTGCAACGAACCGGACTTCATTCCCGGCGACACCGTTTCGGTCGACGGTGAAGGCGACGACACGAACGCGGACAAGCGGTATCTCGAGTCGGACGACACCGTCTTCGGATTCACCGTTAACGACACTGCGTACGCCGTTCCGCGATGGGTGTTGTTCCCCCACGAGCTGGCGAATCTCACCGTCGAGGGAACGCCGCTCTCGCTGACCTACTGTACGCTCTGTAACGCACCGATTCTGTACGATCGGCGCGCCGGCGACGGCACCCTGACCTTCTCCAGTACGGGGATGCTCCTCGAGGGGAACAAGGTCATGTTCGACGAAGAGACGGAGAGCCTGTGGAGCCAGCACCGCGGTGTGCCGATCGCCGGTGACTACCTCGAGCGCGAGGGCGACCTGCGACTCGACATCCGCGCCGTCACGCAGACGACGTGGGCGGAGTGGCGTGACGCCTATCCCGAGAGCCTCGCGCTCGATATCGATACCGGTTACGACTACGACTATCACTTCTACGAGGACGACATCGGCTTCTTCCGCCACTACTGGAATAACGCGGACGCCGTTCAGCCGGGCGTCGAGACCGACGAGGGGCAACTCCCGGAGAAGACCGACGTCTATGGCGTGACGACCAACGACGGATCGACAGTCCACGTCTATCCGGTCAGCGAAATCGGTGACGACGCCGTCGAGACCGGCGAGATCGATGATCGATCCGTCGTCGTACTCCGGGACGAGACGAACGACGTCGCAGTCTACGAGGCGCCGCCAACACCGGTCGACCGCAACGGCGATACACTTGTCGACAACGACGGGACGCGCTGGCGGCTCACGCGCGAGGCACTCATCAGCGAAGACGACGACCAACGACTCTCTCGTCTCTCCGGTCGTCACGGGCTCTTCTTTGCGTTTCGGGCACAGTACGAGACGGTCCACGTGGGGCCAAACTAGCCGTCACGACGGGGGAATTAGACACTCGTTTCGAGTGCGTCACGCAATTCATCGGGGATCGGGACGCTGCTGTTGCCGTCGACGGGGACGCAGACGCGGAACTCGGTCCCGCTGAAGACGACTTCACCGTCGTGGATCGCCCGATAATCGAATTGGACGCTCGATTCCCCGACATCCGGTGTCAGTTTGATCGCGATCTCGTCGCCGCCGCCGACCTGTCCCTCGAAGTCAAAGTCCATCGAGACGAGCGGCAGTCCGACGCCATGTTCCTCCGTTAGCTCCCAGAACGGCCATCCAATTTCCTCCATGAACATGTCCGAGGTTTCGTGAATCGCGTCGACTATTCGCGGATAGTGCGCGATACCGAACGGGTCCGTATCCGAGAATCTGACGGTCCAAATCCGTGTGAAACTCATGGCGTTCCGGGACGAGTGTGCCGAATAATATAAAGGTAGTTCCGACTTCGCACTTGCCGGTCTTTCGTTCACTGTTCGATGACAGCGACCGGTCGAGATCGTCTTGAGTATCTCGAGTGGGTTCTTTCACGCTCTCAGTAGTCCCAAAGGAATCGAAGTGCAAGATATCGTCCTACGAGAAAACATTCATGAGGAGGAGCGCTCAAATAGGTGATGACGAATGGACATCGATAGATGGGTCGAGACACATCGGACGGAGAAATCTGGTAACGTATCCACAACCGAAATCGCCAACGATACCTGTGCTGTTTCCGAACCGGCTGTCGTAAATCACTCTCACTGGAACAGCTTGATACCTTCTCAAATGCGCGATCGCGGCGAGAACCCTGATGGTTCTTTTGGGACAGGCGTCTGAAAAGCTATGACTGCGAATCCCAACACCCTCGACGTCGACGCACCGGACGCCGACGAGCGAGCGACGTACGACTACGTTTCTAATGACGTGGAACGGCCGGAGCTGGTCGTCGCCCTCCGCGAGCGGATCAACGGCGACGTGCGGTTCGATACCTATACCCGACAGCAGTACGCGACCGACGCGAGCGCATACGAGGAGACTCCGATCGGTGTCGTCTTCCCAAGGTCGACCGAGGATGTGGCCGCCGTTGTCTCCTACTGCGCCGAACACGAAGTCCCGGTCCTCCCTCGGGGCGGTGGAACAAGCCTCGCCGGCCAGGCGGTCAACGAGGCTGTCGTCATCGACTTCAGCCGCCACATGGACGGGATCGTCTCGGTCGCACCCGACGACCGGCGTGCCCGCGTCCAGTCAGGGGTCGTCCTCGAGGAACTCAACGACGTGCTGGCCCCGTACGAGCTGAAGTTCGCGCCGGATCCCGCCGCGGGCAACCGCAGCGTCATCGGCGGCGCGATCGGGAACAATTCGACAGGCGCTCACTCGCTGAAGTACGGCAAGACTGACGCCTACGTCGAGGAGTGCGAGGTCGTTCTCGCCGACGGCACTGTTGCAACATTCGGCGAGATCGCGGTCGATGACCTTCGCGAGCGGGCCGACCCTGACGGCGACCTCCTCGAGCGCGTCTATGCGGAGGTCATCCGGATCATCGACGAGGAGGCCGACGCGGTCCGTGAGCGGTTCCCCGATCTAAAGCGTAACGTCTCCGGCTACAACCTCGATATGCTCGTCGAGGAGGCCGAGACCGGTACCGTCAACCTCGGGCGGCTGCTGGCCGGCAGCGAGGGCACCCTCGCTGTGGTGACGGAGGCTGAGGTCTCCCTCGAGCCAGTCCCCGAGACGAAGGCAGTCTCGCTACTGTTCTACGAAAGCGGCCTCGAGGCCGTGACGGACGTCCAGCACGTCCTCGAGCACGAGCCCGCAGCAGTCGAACTGATCGACGACGTGCTCATCGGGCTGGCCCGCGAGACCGCGGAATTCGAGGAGATCGCAGCGCTCGTCCCCGAGGGCGCGCAGGCGGCGCTGCTTGTCGAGTTCTACGCCGCCGCCGACGACCACGGACGGGAACGGACTGCCGGCCTCCTCGCCGACCGGGTTCCGGGCAGCGACAGTGAAGCGGCGCCGCCTGATGACCGGCCCACTATCGAGGAGACCCACGCCTTCGAGGGCCTCGAGGCCCACGCGGACGCTGAGCGCGAGAAGTTCTGGAAGCTCCGCAAAGCGGGGCTGCCAATCCTGCTCTCGCGGACGTCCGACGAGAAGCACATCAGCTTCATTGAGGACTGCGCCATCCCGCCGGAACACCTCCCCGAATTCGTCGAGCGGTTCCAGTCGCTGCTCGTCGAGAAGGACCGCGATGTCGACGCAGCCTTCTATGCCCATGCCGGGCCAGGCGTGCTGCACGTTCGGCCGCTGGTGAACACGAAAGCGGACCGCGACCGTGAGGACATGGTTGAGATCGCTGACGCGGTGACGGATATGGTCGTCGAGTTCGGCGGTTCGGTTTCGGGTGAACATGGCGATGGACACGCCCGCACCCAGTGGAACCGCAAGCTCTACGGTGAGGACCTCTGGGAGACGTTCCGCGACCTGAAGACGGCATTCGACCCAGACTGGCTGCTGAACCCGGGGAACGTCTGCGGCGACCACGACATGACCGAGAACCTCCGGTACGACGACGCATACGAGTACGACGCCGGGTTCGAGCCGTCGCTGAACTGGGATAACGAGAACGGCATGCAGGGGATGGTTGAACTCTGTCACGGCTGCGGCGGCTGTCGCGGCAGTCAGGAGACCACCGGCGGCGTGATGTGTCCAACCTACCGCGCGGCCGAGGAAGAGATCACGGCCACGCGGGGCCGCGCGAACCTCCTCCGGAACGCGATGAGCGGTGATCTGCCCGACAATCCTACCGACGATGAGTTCGTCGAGGAGGTCCTCGACCTCTGTATCGGCTGCAAGGGCTGTGCGCGGGATTGTCCGAGCGAGGTCGACATGGCCAAACTGAAGACGGAGATCATGCACGCCCGCCACCAGGAACACGGTGCCAGCCTTCGAGATAAGCTCTTTGCCAACTTCGACCGCCTCGCGCCGCTCGGCAGTGCGCTGGCTCCCCTCTCGAACCTCGTCCAGTCGTTGCCCGGTGCCGGGACTATCGCAGAGAAGACCATCGGCATCGCCCGTGAGCGGTCATTGCCGGAGTTCCACCGTGAGACGGTTCAGGACTGGTTCGAGGCTCGCGATGGCTCACAAGTCCCCGAAGCCGAGGCCGAGCGGAAGGCGGTCTTGTTCACGGATACCTATACCAACTACAGCCATGTCACGGTCGGAAAAGCGACAGTCCGCGTCCTCGAGGCCGCCGGCGTTCACGTCGACCTTGCGAGCCGGACTGACAGCGGCCGACCGGCGCTCTCGAAGGGGTTCGTCGACGAGGCTCGCAAAACGATGCGGGCGAACGTCACGGAACTCGCCCCCCGTATCGACGAAGGCTGGGACGTTGTCCTCGCGGAGCCCTCAGATGCGGTGATGTTCCAGTCCGACGCGCTCGATCTGCTGAGCGGGAAGGGCGTCGAATCCGTTGCGTCGAACTCGTATGGCGTCTGTGAATACCTCGATACATACCGTCTGGACGAGAACATCGACTGGAACGCCCCGTCCGAATCGCTGGCCTACCATGGTCACTGCCATCAGAAGGCGACAAAGAAGGACCACCACGCTGTCGGCGTACTTCGACGCGCGGGCTACACTGTCGATCCACTCGACTCTGGCTGTTGTGGCATGGCCGGTAGTTTCGGTTACGAGACCGAGCACTACTCACTGAGCCAGTCGATTGGTGAAATTCTCGTCGATCAGATCGAGGATAGCGACGCGACCGTCGTTACTGCTCCAGGAACTTCCTGTCGCACTCAGCTCGGTGACAAGCGTCTCAAGCCGGTCCCAGCGGAGAGTTCACTTGCCGGCAGTAGACTTGACAGTGAGGAGCCACCGACTCCGGTCGAACTGCTATCCTACGCGCTCCCGCGTTGACCTCCTCCTGCACCTAAAGGCGGGGGAATTCGCCTTGTTACTCCGTAACGACTCAGTCAAGTAGTACGAGGCGATAGCGTGAGAGCCGTATTCACGCGTCGCGAGAACTCAGTCGAATCCGATAACGACTGTGGCACGGTAGGGTTTTGACGTACCCGTCTCACGTCTCGTTGTCCGATACCCCGCGGACGGAAACGAAGATACGTCGAATCGGAAGTCGAACCATTGCGAGTTTCCCGCAGGCGAAGGTCGCCAAGCGGTGGGCTTCTCGTTGGCGAATCCACTGCTGCTCTCGTAAGATATCAGGTAAGCTTTTTACGACGTATCTCGCACAGACAGTTACAATGGTTGAAGACGAATCCCTCGATGTCTCTCCCCGTGATATCGCTATACTGAAAGCGAGAGTGGATAACCCGACCTTGTCCACGCGGGAACTTAGTCAGATTGTCGAAGAGAAGTACGGAATCTCACTCTCCCACAATCGAATCAACGAGATTCTACGAATGATGTCTGAGCAGGAAATCTTCCGCGAGATGGTTCTTCCAAACCGGGAAATGTTCCGCCACTACCTATTTCGGATCTCATTCAACTTCCCGGACTTCAAGGATAATTGGCGAGACGGCTACGATAAACTCCAGAATGATCCCCATGTTCTGATGTTCTTCACTGCAGACACCGACTATCAGTGGCACGCTATTGCCCAATTCCGATCGGACGAATATATGGAGCGCTGGGTGCACGAGCTTTTTGAATCCCATGGCGATCTAATTTCCGACTTCCACAATACAATGCTCCATAGTGTCCATAAATTCCGAACTGAGGCAGCAGTGTTCGACGATATTCTCGCAGAGACAGAAGAGGGACGACAGTACCTTGAGCATGAGGACTAAGTCAAATGCCCACACGGTGGAACGTGGCTTGTCAGTGTATCTACCACGTCGTACCGAGAGAGCTTCTTGACATTCATGAATCGGCTTCCCTGACTTCGGGACCGGTTGACAGCGCCCGTGATCAGCCACAACTGTTGGCCGCTACCTACCTCTCACAGAAGTGGGTGAAAGTGGGTGGTATATGGTGTAAACGGAGTTTGCACTTCCCGACATCGGCGAATGTATCGCCGAGGGCAAACTCGTCACTTGGCTTGTCGAGCCGGGCGACTACGTCCAAGAAGACCAACCGATCGCGGAAGTCAAGACCGACAAGGCGAGGCCGCCCGGAGGACGAGCGGACGGCGCTAACGAGACTGATGGGACATGGCTGCTCGCCGAGACGGTGCCGAGACGCGGGTATTCCAAGTGGTTGCCGATGCGGACGCAGCGAAGACAATCGGTGATCCCATGGTCTCAAAGTGTCCGCCATTGTGGGATCATAACATCCTGTTCGGAATTCGGGTAATAATAGATGGGGTTCGTGAGCAGGGAACGTTCGGTCGTCAAAGAGAAACTAAAAGACGATCATCCCCACATCAATCGGGATCCGTAGTGCCACCCGGAAAGCAGTCACTCGTCAAGGCGTACATCGAGAACGGCGTCAGTGCCGTTATCGACAGCGTCGACGGCCTCGCTGAGAGCCTCCGAGACGGCTGCGATGTCGTCTACGGCACGAGTGTACCCGTCGCTCATCGTCGCGATGCGTGAGAAATCGACGCTACGGCCGTAGGACCCCTCCGGGACACTGTGCGTGGCGGACGTGCCGTCTCCGTGCTGGCTGCGCGTCGCCTCGCGAACTGCCTCCCAACTCTCGTTGTTGTAGATAACGGTGAGCGTTGGCGCGGCCGCGTTCTCGGCGGCGATGACGCTCGATGCGGGATTGCTGAAGAGGTATCCGCCGTCCCCAATGAGGGAGATGACGCGGCTCTCAGGGGAGGCGAGCTTCGCGCCGATGCCAGCAGGAACAGCCCAGCCGAGGCCAGCGCCGCCGCGCCAGAAGTACGATCCCGGCTCGGAGAGCGGAATTTGGTGGAGCGTCGCTCGCCGGTTTGTGACAACCCCCTCCATTACGATAGTGTCCTCGTCCACGTACTCGCCGATCTCGTTCGAGAGAACGGTTGGCGTCAGCCGACCGTCGGCGCGGTCAGAAACAACACGGTCGGAAGCTGCCTCAACGCGCTCTCGGTGCATCTCACGCCAGACCGAATCGTCGGCAGCCTCATCAATTCGGCCGGTGACGGCTCGAAGCGTCTCACCGGGGTCGGCCATTACGGTATGATCGACTACAAACGGCCAGTGCGGGTACGCGGCCTTGGTTGGGTTCGTATCGATCTGAACGACATTGAGGTCTGACGGAACGTCCGTTTCTGAGGGTACCCATGGGACGTCGGTCTCGAGGAGGAGAAGGAGATCAGCATGCGCGAGCGCCTCTGTCGCGTCGAAGCCAACGTGCAGGTCGTGGTTGCGCGGAAAGCTGAGCGCAGACGGGACGTGTTCAACGACGCCCGCGCCGGCCGCCTCCGCGAACGAAACGAGAGTATTGACGCTGTCCGTACCGAGGGAGTCGCTGGTGATGACGAGGGGACGGTCAGCCGCTTCGATTCGTGCTGTGAGGTCGGCGACGGTTTCGCGGTCCGCACCCGTGGGGCGCGTCTGTCGGACAGTTCCGATCTCCTGCGTTGGTTCGGGCACGGACGCCTCGAAGGCCTCGCGGCCGAACGAGAGATAAGTCGGACCGGAGGGCGTTGAGACCGCGCGTTCGAGACCGCGGCGGACGACTTCTCGGGGGTCGGCGGGCGGTTGGTATTCCTTCGTCCACCGGCAGTATTCTGAGACGATGCTCGTCTGGTCAAATACGTCTTGGAAGTAGTGAATGGGATGGTCGCGGCCGCCGAGGCCGGCAGCGTCGGAAACCGGCGAAAGGCCGGCCATCACAAATATCGGGACGTTCGCACGGTGGGCATTGTGCATCGCCGCACCGAGGTTCTGAGTCCCGACGTCCACGTGGACGAGGACGGCCTGCGGGTCACCAGTTACTGCTGCGTAGCCGTGGGCGGCGGAGAGTGCAACGTACTCGTGGGGACAGGGGATGAACTCGGGGAACGAGTCCTCTTCGCCGTCGTCCCGGAGGCGCGCAGCCGCTTCGATGAGCGGCGTATGGTCGGTCCCGAAGTTCGCGAAGATGTAGTCCACGCCGTTGTCGCGAAGAGCGTGGAGTACGGACTCGGCTACTGTGCTATCACTACTGTCGCTGAGGTCGGGTGTGTGCGTCATGTCGATCAGTCAAGTTTTAGAGGCCCCGGTACTCGATCTCGCGAGGTATTGCCAGATTCAGAGGGAGATTATATAACCATTGGGGAGGGAGAATGTGGTGCAATAACAGTTGGTGGAAAGTTTAGTCTCCCTGTTTTTGATTGATCCAGGCCGTTATGCTGCTACTTTCGTGTGACGGTGTCGAAGAGTCGGGCCAGTCGGCGCCACCGACTGGCCCATCACGTCCTCATAGGAGAGGTTCCGAACCGTCGGGCGAAATTCACGTGAGGATGCCTATTGTGGGACACGTACATCGAATCGTGGAGTGCAAATAGCGCCGTACGCGCGAGTGCCCCCTGGCACCGCGCGTACGGCGTTTGGAACCCGTACTTCACCCGCTAGTTGCCGCCCTCGATTGCGTTCATACTGACTGGACCACTGAATGTCTCCGTTTTTCGTCCCACAGTGCTGGGTACAGACAGAGATAGACGACCGGTTGCCGTAGAGACAGTCTTCGTAGAACCGCTCGGACATGTCTGCGTCAACCGGTTTCTCGCACTGCTTGCACCAGTAGCGTTAGACGGAGACTGTCACGTCCTCGAAGCCGTCCTCAGTGATGAGGACGGCAAACCGCCATGGGAGTGTATCGTGCTTGTGGCAACCGCTTTCCCCGCAGTGGGAACAAAGACGCTGCTTGACCAGTTGCGTCCCTTCGTAGCTTCGTAACCCGCCATGGATAGAGTGGGTTAGCGGGAGTGGCACTAGCGCGTCGAGTTTCTTCTCTGCCGACTGTTTCATGCTCTCTAAGAACGCATCAAAGATCCTACTTTTCACTGCCTCCCTAGATAGCACCAACTCTGAACTGGGAATACACTTATATATCATAAAGCTAAAGAGGGACCATATGGCTGATGGACAATCATTGCAGTCCTCGAACCAGCAGGACCTGAATCCAGAGAATGCAACGACAATCCAAGATATCGAATTAGCTGGATTCGAGCTGCTTCCTGCACTCCGATTCCTATTCGCGTTCGGGCTCGGCGTATTCTTTTTCCTCGTTCCAGTCACATGGAACGGACAGATCACGGTTCCGTTCGACGTTGCGGCTAGCACAATCACTGCAAGATTTCCCAGCTTAGTCGGAGCCGTCGGTATCGCAATTCTCGCACTCGGAGCCGGCATGTCGATAATGGCCGAATTCTACCGGCGTGGTATGCTCTCGATGAACGAAGAGACGATAACTCGACTCAACCTCCAATACTGGAAAACCTCACCGCTGTTCCTCACACTCCGCATTTCAGGATTACTCGTCGGTAGTATCCTGTTCCTCAATCTCGGTCCAAGCGTCATTCACAAACCAAACATTGGGGGTCTCGTCTGGGGCACAATCGTCCTAAGTATCGTAGTCATCATCCCACTCGGTGCTGTCTTCGTAAATCTCCTCGTCGAACTCGGTGGGCTCGAGTTCGTCGGCACGCTCGCCCGCCCGTTTATGCGTCCACTTTTCAACTTGCCTGGTCGGGCAGCCCTTGACTCGCTGGCCTCATGGATCGGTGCATTCACCGTCGGCTACTATGTCACATACAATGTTTTCCACCGCGGCGGATATCACAAACGAGACGTCTTCATCATCACTACTTGTTTTGCCCCAGTTAGTATCGGGTTCGTTGGCGTCATCGTATCAACGCTTGGATTACTAGATATATTCCCCCTCATCCTCCTTTCATGGATAATCGCGACAGTCGTGACGGGCGCTATTCTGGTTCGAATTCCGCCACTGAATAGCATCTCAACGGAGTATATTACCGAACCCGACCCAGAAACCGTATTTACTGGCTCCCCTCTCGAATACGTCCGCTTCGCCTTCAGCCAGGCGATGGACGAAGCTGAGGATGGAAAAATAATCACGACCGCAATCCAAGGCCTCATTGATGGAGTTAAAGTCATTGCAGTTATCCTCGGAACGGTCGTTACCATCAGCACAGTGACCCTGCTTCTTATCGATCAAACTAACGTATTCCAACTTATATCGGCACCAATCACACCAGTACTCTCCGCTCTTGGTGTTCCAAACCCGTCGTTGGCTGCATCCGCTATTCTCATTAGCGGCGTCGAACAGATCTCGGCTGCCGCGGTCGTTGCTGGTTCAGATACCCTTACCCGGTTTTTCGTTGTAGTCGTTTCTATCTCACAGATCATCTTCTTTGCCGCATCAGCACCGATGATGGTCGACATGTTCAAAGAAATCCCCATCCGGTTCCGTGACCTCGTCGTCATCTTCTGTCTACGGACGGCCGTGCTGGTTCCGATTGCTGCAGTCCTCATGCACGGCTTCAATATGCTCGGACTCCTCTCCTGACACCGACTTTTCTTCCAAGGAGGACCACTCCTTCATCGGGATGGGGGAGTTGCGTGATGGGCAGTGCCACGGTGGAGTTCGATTGCATCGTCGCCGCTAACGCCGTCGTCCTGCAGGACCAGACGGTACCGGAGAGGCTCCTCACGTACAGCGCCCCCGCGGAGACGTCCCCACTCTTCGACGATCAGCTGGACCGGATTAGCGAGACATGCGACCACTACATCAACCTCGAGCAGCGGTCGGTCTGCCACGCTATATTGTCCTGTTAGTTCCCGAAGATTCAATATCGACCGAGTGCTCCGCCATTACATGGCACAGCAGAACGAGTCACGGTATAGTATCGACGCAGACTGGAATGAACTGTACGTCGGCGGCGAGTGGCGCGAGGCGTCCAACGGCGAGACCATCGCGGTTGAGGATCCGTCGACCCGGGAGACGGTCGCGCACGTACCGGCAGGCACCGAGGAGGACGTCGACGCCGCCTACGAGGCGGCCGTCGAAGCGCAGACCGAGTGGGAACAGGCGCCGCCCGCGGCTCACGAGGAAGTTATTCAGGATCTGCTCCACGCGCTGGAGCAACACAGCGAGGAGATCATCGACCTGCTCGCCCACGAGGCCGGCGGTACTCGTGGGATGGGCGAGACATCGATCCACCTCGCCGCCGACCAGGCGGCCGAGGCCGCGACCCTGCCGCGGCGGATGAAAGGCGAGCACGTCTCGTCGAACATCCCCGGCAAGGAGAACGTTGTCCAGCGCGAACCGCAGGGAGTCGTCACGGTGATCACCCCGTGGAACTTCCCGCTCAACCTCACGATGCGGGCAGTCGCACCGGCGATCGCCGCCGGGAACGCCGTCATCCTCAAACCCGCGACGAACACGCCGATCGTCGGCGGCCTGCTGTTCGCGCGCCTGTTCGAGGAGACCGACCTCCCCGACGGCGTGATCAACGTCGTCACCGGCCGCGGCTCCGAGATCGGCGATCGCGTCGCGAGCCACCCCGATAGCGACGTCGTCGCGTTCACGGGGTCGACCGAGGTCGGGCGGCGGCTCGCCGCGGCCGCGGGCGAGAACCTCGCGGTGCCGGCGATGGAACTCGGTGGGAACAACGCGCACATTGTCACCGATGACGCCGACGTCGACGCGGCGGTCGACGCCGCCGTGTTCGGAAGCTTCGTCCATCAGGGTCAGGTATGTATCTCGATCAACCGCCACCTCGTCCACGAGGACGTGTATGACGAGTACGTCGAGAAACTGACCGAACGGGCGGCGAATCTGCCCGCCGGCAGCGCCCACGAGGAGGTGGCCGTCGGCCCGATCATTGATGAGTCCCAGCGCGACGAGATGCTGGAGTACGTCGAGCGGACGGTCGAGGCCGGCGCAACGCTGGAGACCGGCGCCGAGACGGTACCGGTCGACGGCGTCGACGACTCGCTGGTCGTCGCGCCGACAGTCCTCTCGGACGTCGAGAACGACATGGCCGCCGCCTGTAACGAGCACTTCGGGCCCATCGCGCCGGTGATTCCCGTCTCGGATGCCGATGAGGCCGTCGAACTGGCCAACGCCACCGAGTACGGGCTCTCCGGGTCGGTCCACGCCGGCGATGTGGGCGCCGGCAAGCGCATCGCCCAGCGTCTCGAGACAGGAATGGTCCACGTGAACGACCAGCCCATCAACGACGAGGCGCACGTGCCGTTCAGCGGCACCGGCGCGTCCGGCCTAGGCGGCTACAACAGCGAGGACTTCCTGGACGAGGTCACCGAAAAGAAGTGGATCTCGCTCCAGCACGAGCCCCGCGAGTTCCCGTTCTAGGATGCTCGATGATGTAGTCTGCGTCGTCGCCGGCGGCGGAAACGGACTCGGTGCGGCGAGCGCGCGCGAACTTGCATCCCACGGCGCTCGTGTCGTTGTCAACGACCTTGGCACCGACGTCTACGGCGAGGGCCAGGACCCGTCGGTGGCGGAAGCGGTCGCCGCCGACATCCGTGAGGACGGGGGCGAAGCCGTCGCTCACGCCGGCGACGTCTCCGACTTCGACTACGCGGTCGACCTGGTCGCGGACGCGGTCGACGAGTACGGCTGCCTCGATTTCGTTGCGAACTTCGCCGGCGTCCTCCGTGACGGGATGAGCTACAAGCTGAGCGAGGCAGACTGGCGCGACGTCGTCGAGACCAACCTTACCGGCCAGTTCGCGCTCCTGCGGGCGGCGTGCCGGCACTGGCGGGAGGCAGCCGGCGAGGACGGCTTCGACGCGGAGCGGTCGTACCTCGCCGCAAGTTCCTACGCGGCGAAGGGGAACCTCGGGCAGGCGAACTACGCCGCCGCCAAGGCCGGCATCCTCGGCATGGTGCGCTCCGTCTCAACGGAGATGCACCGTCACGATGTCCGGGTCAACGCGCTCGTGCCGAACGCCTACACGCGGATGACTGAGACCGTCCCTGAGGAGCACCGGCCGTACACCCGCGAGGAGATGCCGCCCGAGAAGGTGGCGCCGCTCGTCGCCTTCCTCGCCAGTGACGCCGCGGCGGACGTGACGGGCTGCACGCTGTACGCGGGCGGCGACCGTATCGGCGTCTTCTCGGATCCAGAACTTGACCAAGTCGGCGTGAACCCCGGCGGGTGGTCGCTATCGGACCTAGCGGAGCAGTTCGACGACGTGGCGGACGACGCGGACCTGACGCGGACTGAGAACTACTTCTAGGTGCTCCGGTAGGGCGACCTCTCGCTTGTGATTTCGTCGAAACCCGCTTCCGGGGCCTCTCCAAGCCCGGATTAGAGCAGTCCGTTCGAACCCATAGGTTCGGACGGTCGTTGAATTTCGCTGGAGCACCGCTACACGGACTTCTTGACTGTTTCGTCGTCAACGTGTTTCGCTGAGTTATGCAAGAGTCTAGAGTGTACCTAATTTTGTGATATCAAATCCTTATCCCCCCAATTTATATTACAAAGTTCGATAATACTCCAATATGGGTGTAACTGACCTCTTTGATCCGGACGGAATTGCCGTCATCGGCGCGTCAAAAACTCCGGGGAAGCTCGGGAACGACGCGATGACAAATATTCATTCCTACGAGGGAGATGTCTACCCGGTCAATCCCTCCAGTTCAGGGGAAGTCTACGGTTACGAGTTCGTTGAATCAGTCCATGAGGTTGACGCCGATCTGGCCCTATGTTGTGTACCCAGTCCCATTGTACCGGAGGTCTTGGAAGACTGCGGTGAAGCAGGCATCGGTGCGGCAGTGATCTTCGCCGGTGGCTTCGCAGAAGTTGATGAGGAGGGCCAAGAACGCCAGGACGAAATCGTTCGTATCGGAGACGAATACGACATGACGATTCTCGGGCCCAACACAGCGGGATACTGTATCCCGCATCTGGATCTCTATGGCTCGTTCGTCCCAGAGATACGCGACGTCGAGACAGGGAACGTTGCCCTACTCACCCAAAGCGCTGGAGTCGGAATCACCTCCGCATTTCAGTTGGACCGTGAAGAGTACGGTGTATCGGCCATGTTCGGTCTCGGGAACCGAGCAAACACTGGTTTTGCCGAACTCGTTCCGGTGCTCGACGACGATCCACTGACCGACGCGATCGCACTTCACATTGAGGGTACTGAAGATATCGACAAGGTCCTCAAGGTCTGCCGAGAGGCGGAGACGCCAATTGTCGCATACAAGGCCGGTAGCGAGGAGCTGAGTGACTTCGTCGAGTCACATACCAGTGCACCGATTCAGGCTCGCGAGACCTACGAAGACGCCCTCGCCGGCGAGGGAGTTGTCTTCGTCTCATCGGTGACCGAACTCATCGATGCCAGCCGTGCGATCGCGGACACGCCGATCCCGGCAGGGCAAAACGTCGGCCTCGTTACGGCCCAGGCCGGCCCGGGGATCATCATCGCTGACGAACTCAACGAGTGCGGCGCCGTGTTACCCGAGCTGGACGAGGAGACTCAGGAGCGAGTCGACGATCTGCTGCAGGGGATCACCTACACGGAGAATCCGGTCGACACAGGCCGACCGCTGCCCGAGTTCGGTCAGGTCATCGACGCCGTCGCCCGCGACGACAACGTCGACATCGTTATTGTCTACGAGATCTACGAGGACTCGCTGGGCTACCCGGTCGACGAACTGGAGACGCTCGCCGAAGAGATCGACAAGCCGATCATCTTCACGGTGGCCGGCCCGGAAAGCTTCGAAGAAGAACGGCTGCAGATGGAGGAGGCCGGCATCCCGACGTTCCAAGCACCGGAACGCGGGGCGAGCGCGGTCGCAGCGCTAATCGAGTTAGTCGCCGACAATGTGTAGAAAGCTCGACGGTGAGCCAGTTCAACTGCTCGATCGTTTCGTTAGCTGATATCGAACGTCGTCGGGAGTGCTGACGCGGACGTCGCGGTACAACATGTCCACCGGGGGATTGGCAGTCTCTCGCTGCGGACGCACCCGTTGACGTAGCCCATCCCGAAGATACGCGATGAACAGCGGGACCGCAACGGCTATCCCGTGAACGAAGGCCGGTTCGCAAGTCGAATTGGGGCGTCAGCGTCCCACCATACAGCGACGTGCTGACCGCCGGAAGCACGAACGTCGGGGGCGGCTGCAAACACTCCGGCGACCGGGATTCGGTCCATGACCGCCGTTTCCCTAGGGCGTTGGACACGCGTGTCTGAGCCGCGACCGGTCGTATGAGATCGTCGCGAGATATCGGTCGTCAAGTCCGACTAAGTTCAACCGTCACCACAACAATTAATACTGTACTTAGTCTGGTACCAGATATCACATCCCGTGTCTCACAATGAAACTCAGAGAGGCCTTCAAGCGGACTGCCAGGTGTTACCCTGGGAAGACGGCTATCATCACCGACGACGACCGCGAGTTCACCTACGCGGAATTTGACCGCCGGAGTACACAGCTGGCTAATGCCCTCTTCGAGCGGATCGGATCAGCCCGCTGTGCAGTCCTCGCGTTGAACTCTCCGGCCGCAGTAGAGTCGATGATCGCCGGCGACAAGCGCGGGGCCGGGACGGTGCAGCTTTCGTTTCGGGCGGATACGGCCGAACTCGTCGAGATGGCCGAGGTCGCCGCCGCCCGCGCGCTCGTGTTCGACGACGCCAACGCCGAGACAGCGCTGGAGATGCTCAACTGTGGATTGTTCGAAACGGCGATCCACGCCGGAACCGAATCCGTGGACCACGAGAGTGTGGATTCTTATGAGACTGTGCTCGCCGAAGCAGCGGATACGCTCGACGACGACCTCCCGGTAGGCGACGAGTGCGCGGTGCTGTACACCAGCGGGACGACGAGCACGCCGAAAGCCGTCTCGTTCGATCAGGAGCAACTGTGGTACGGTGCCGTCCAGGGCGTGATGGAGCACGGTATCGACGAGACCGACACAGCGCTATGCACGACACCGTGGCACCACATGGTGACGACCGACGCCTGGCTCTATCCCCATTTCGTCGCCGGTGCGACCGTCGTCCTCCACCGGTCGTTCGATCCTGAGGAGGCCCTCGAACTCATCGAGGAGTATGAGATTACAGGTCTGCTCGCAGTGCCGACCCAGCTCAGCGCGATAAACGGCGTCCAGCGGAAAGCCAACTACGATGTCGGCAGCCTCTCATACATCCGGACCGGCGGCTCTATCGTGAGCGAGGACCTCATCGAGGAGACGTCCGAGCAACTCACTGATCAGGTGTGGAACACCTATGGTATGACCGAGGCGGGGCCGGACCTGACCTTCGCGCACCCTAGCGTCCAGAAGGAGCGTCCGGGAACGGTCGGCAAAGAAGCGTTCACTTGGGAGATCAGAATCGTTGAGGAGACGCCCTTCGACGAGGACCCCGATCCGGAGGCGACGGTTGATCCCGGGGAGCGGGGAGAGATTATCGCCCGCGGCCCCGGGATGTCCGACGGCTATATCGACAACGATGAGGCCGAATCGAAGACCTACTTCGACGGCTGGCTTCGCACCCGTGACGTTGCACGAGTAGACGAGGACGGCTACCTTCACATCATCGATCGTGTGGACAACATGATCGTCTGCGGCGGTGAGAACATCTATCCGGCAGAGGTCGAGCGTACCCTCAAGGAACACCCCGACGTCGAGGAATGCTGCGTGTTCGGACTCGACGACGACCACTGGGGAGAGGTCGTCACCGCCGCTGTCGTCACCTCGGCGGATCTTTCGGCGGACGATCTCTCGGTTCACTGTAAGGAGAGCGATGGGCTAGCGAACTTCAAGCGCCCGCGTGAGTACTGCATTATCGGGGAGCCACTCCCGCAGACCGCCACTGGGACGGTTGCCCGGCAGGAACTCATCGAGCAGTACTTTGAGTGAATCGGGCCCCACCGGATTTCCCACCGTTGATCATCGATCACGACGACGGACGGTGGCGGTCAGAAAAAGACGACGAACACGCTGATCTGGATCGGGATGAGGAGCAGCAGCGTAGTGACGGCGACGGCAGCAGACATTTGCGTCAGTTCCACGCTGTTGACCACGTCCATTCCGAGGATGGCGACGAGGACGGCCGACTGGTAGGGGAAGAAGTAGGTATTGAGCGCCGCCGCCTCGATCATCGCCACGGGGACGAGCGGGACGCCGGCCCCGGTCGAAAAGGAGATGAGAACCGGCGTGAGGACACTCGCGACAGCAAGCCCCTCCATCACGAGCGTGAGCAGCTGGGCAACCACGACCACGAACCCGAGCACGACGAGCAGCGATGCGTCACTTGGCAGATACGACAGCAACTGTCCAGCCGCGAGGTCGGTGAATCCGGTCCGCTGGAGGCCCTCTGCGATCGCAAAAATTGCGCCGAGGAAAAAGAGAATCGAGAAGTCGGCTTCACTGACGGCATCGGACCTGACGACGCCGATTCGGGGAGCGAACGCGAGGAGTGCGACCGCGAGGGCGCCGAACAGTGGATGCAGGCCATGGATGAAATCTGTTGCCCAGATCACCACTCCGAGGAGGAGGAATCCGAACATGCGCAACTCGTCCGCGGACACAGTCGCCCGTTCGGTCCGTTCGGGGGCGATGATGCCGTCCCGCTCGCGCGGCCGGTAGAGGAGATAAGTGATGCCGACGACGAGCAGGACCCGGCCGACGCCCATCACAGGGCCGAGCCAGTGCAGCCACTCGGTCCACGAGATTGAGGGTCCGCCGCTGGACTCAACTAACCCGGTCACGATAATGTTCGCAAGCGACCCCGTCAGGACGCCCGAGGAGCCGTAGAACGTTGCGAACAGCGGTCCGAGAAAGAGACCGACCTTCGCACGGCGCTCAGTGAACAGGTCGCCCAGCGAGATCAGGATCGGACCGAGGATGAGCACCCGAACGAGCGAGGAAGGGATCAGGACGGCTAGCCCAAGGCTGGCAAAGCAGAAGACGACGAGCAAATAGCGGTACGCGACCACGGCATCGCTCAGGACGCGGTCGGACATCCGGTTATGGGCGAGTCGCTCAACCAGTTCCGCCAGTCCGCTCTGTTGGGCGGCCTCACCAATGAGGATCCCGACAACAACCAGCCACGTAGCCGGCGAGCGGAAACCGGTCAACGCCAGTTTAGACGAGAACGCGACCCCAATCAACCCGATACAGATGAGGGCCGTAAACCACGGCTCAACGGGCGATCCGATCCATAACATGACGCAGAACACCGTGATCGCGAGCATGAGCGCCGTGTCGGCCGTTAGCGGTGCGAACTGGAAGATACCGACGGCCGCAAGCAGTCCGGCGGGGAGGGACAGCCACGCGGGATCGATATTAGAAGTATTAGCCTCGAACCGGCGTATTCCGTCTGCCATTGGTGAATTGGTGCTCACGGCTGAGTGCAATTACTCTTTTGGACTAATTCTCCGGCACCCGAGAGTCTCCAGCCGATGCGATCTTCGGAACCAACGGTCGACGTAACCGTAGCGGTCGAGGAGGTGGATACCGAACTTCATCAGCGGCTCCGGTGTCGCCTCTCGCTCAACAAACTCTAACTCAATCCAGTCTCTAAAATCGGTGAGGCGGTCGAACTCTGGCATGCACACCTAGAATTCCAACCGTCTCCGTCTTCAGACTGTATCTGAACAGTGCCAGTGATATTGAGGAAGTCACAATATTAATTTCTCTAGTAAAACTCTTATTCACGTCTGATCTGATATTGCTCGGTGTCATTTGATCCGTTTAGATGTATTCTCGTGTCGGGCTGCGAGTTCAGCGTAATGTTCGGCCGTTGCTGCGGTATCTAGATCGTCCAGTTCGGCTTTCAGTTCAGCCGGTGTGCCTGTTACAAGTGCGCTGGGTGGGACGTCGGTCCCCTCAGTGACGACAGCACCAGCCCCGACGATCGCTTCTTCACCGACGTGAGCGTCGTCGAGGACAACCGCATTCATGCCGACGAGTGCACCTTCTGCAACTGTTGCCGCGTGGACAATCGCGCTATGACCGACTGTCGTCTCCGATTCGAGGACCACGTCTTCGTGCAGGACCGCGTTGTCCTGGACATTTGCCCCTTTCCCGATGACGATCCGTCCACTGTCACCTCGAACCGTTGCGTTCGGCCACACGCTCGCGTCGGCTTCGATTACGACGTCACCGATCACGACTGCCGCCTCGTCGACGTACGCCGATTCCGCTATTTCTGGCGTGTGATCTTCAAACGACCGTATCATATCTCACCACTCTCGGACAGGCATCATAAAACTACTATTCCATCGCTGGGAGGTGAGACTGAGTATCTCGAAGTCAGAAAGAAAGCTACGTATCCGGTGGGCGGTACGTGAATCACGGCCCTTGAATTCACGAGCGAAAGCATCGACTTTCCGAAGGAGAGTGATAGCACGACGAGCGTTGCAACCATCCTGTTGTCCGAGTACAGCACAAAACGGGAGCACGCCGTCTCCTACGAGTTAGCCGTAAAACCGTTAGAACTGGGTATATACCCGATCGTGAACTACTTTTCGACGTTCGTCGTGAACGCCTACTCTAACTCCAGTTCTTCTCGTAGCTGTGAGCTCTGTAGCCCCGCTCGGAACACTGCATTGAAGAACTCCTTGTTTTTCGAGAGTTCGTCACCGTGCTCTTGGAAGTATTCCGAATCCAGATCTTTAAATTCAGCAATCATCTCCTGATAGATGTCTTCGTAGAGATAGACGTTGACATTGTGGAGATCGCGGACAGCGAACCCTTTCGCTTCGGCGTCAACCGCCATCGCTCGAACAGTGTCGCCTTTAGCTATATCTGATGTATCTGTGCTATCTGATCTCTGTTCTGTATTTTTGGTGTTCGCGGTGTCTTCGGCATCAGCGCTGCTTTCTGTATCCGAGCCATCATCAGTACCTTGAGTGTCTGAACTATCTTGTTGATCTTCCGTGTCTGTTGTATCTGACGTGGGTGACGGATCTGTTGTTTCTGAGCTTGCCCCGGTTGAACGTACTTCACTCATTCCCCATGTCTCCTCCTTCCGTTCGTCAAGATCGTCTGTCATCACGCAGTCACCTCCGTCTCCGCTGTCAGTTCCTCGGCAATTGAGAGGTACGCGTCACGGGCATCATTGAGCTTCGCCGGATCATCATGCTGGAATACGGAAACGCCGTTATTCCACGCTCGACGGATAGCGACACGCTCCGGCACCTGAAAAACAGGGTATGGAGCATCACTGAAGAACTCCAACATCTGTTTTGTATCGTTGTTCGGTGTGCTTTCGACTGAGTTCACTATGATACCTTGGATCTGTATCTGATCTATCTGACTGGGGAAGCTCGACTCCAGATAGTCGATCTCCTCATTCATTTTCTCAATGGCACGGATGCTGCGACGGGTTGGTTCAACTGGGATCACCACGTTCTCAGCTGCTAGCAAAGCGTTATCCAGTATCTGCGAAAGGTCGGGTGGACAGTCGATAATAATGTAATCGTAGTCTGTATCTAGTTCGGCTAATGCGAGTTTTAGCCGCATTTCACTATTTGCTACCTGCGTCAGCAACATATCCTTCAAGGCATCCATCGCCTTGTTCGACGGGATTACGTCGAACTCCTCGTGTTCTTGGATAATATCGTTGATCTCACTGGTCCGGGATGGATCAACCATTACCTGATGCAAGCTCGGAATCTTTTGATTATACAGCTCGCGGAACCCAACGCCCTCCGTAGCAGTTCCCTGCGGGTCAGCGTCGACCAGGAGGACATCGTAGTCAAGCTCGTTCAACGCTCCGGCGACGTTGATTGCGGTTGTTGTCTTTCCGACACCACCGGCTTGGTTCGAGACGGCCAGTACCTGAGTCATGTTCCAACTATATCTGACGTATCTTATCCCATTCCCATAATAGTATGTCAGACGTATCTAGGATATCATTTATATCTGGGCAGTCTGTTGTATCTGATGTATCTACTGTACCCTGTAGAACCTACATATCTAAGATACCTGCCGTATGTGAAAGAAGATGCGAGACTCGTCGAACAGGGTGAACCGCTTCAGGATCAAGCCCCGAGGAACTTGTCCTATTCCTCCAGTTACTTTTATTTTAGTATTATAATAGTAAGTCATATTTCCTATTGGGGCACTTAAAGCTGATAGGAGCCGGGTGCTGGACGGAGAATCCATGCGTCAGTATCGAGTTCTGAATGGATAATACAGGCTCAGCGCACACTGATCTAGATGGGAGAGTTCGTCCGAATTGCTGGTATCGCTGTTCATTGAGTAGATAATGCGATACCCATAGCGACTCCAACCGCAATCCCGATCGCCAGCCCCAATCCAAGATTATCCATCCTAGTTCCGAGCGCAACCCCGATACCCGCCCCCGAGAGCAATGGCGATGACGATTGATTGCTGATCTTTCGTTGGAAGGCCCCTCTTCCCCAGTTCGGTTGATCACCGGAAACACTGTGAACGGAGTAGAGACACGTTCACCACGACGGGAGCGATTTACATCGCCACACTGGAAGACACGCACTATCTATTCAGCATGACTCCTGGAACCGGTTACCGATTGAGGGTTTCAACAAGGCCAAAAGAAACGGGATTATTCGGAGGAGAGGACTATGCTATCTGATTCCTGAACATGTGGACGAACGCTTTGGTGAATGCCCACTCGTTCGATGAGTTCACTCATGGCATTCAATATAGTGGTGAGATCGTGATCGAGTTCGTGGTCGCGATATTGGCCGCCGGAGAGGCCGTCGTTCCGCTGCGAGGAAAGAATGATACTGAGCTTTGCAAGGTCGGCAAGGAAATCGCGAACACGACGGCTTGTCCGGGCTTCAATGCCAGCGAACGTACAGAGCTGTTTGTACCGTTCGAAAACTGTCTGGGAACGGGCAGGTGTTTCTTCCTCCGCTTCGAGTGTGGTGAGAGCGTACAGGACGAGTTGTTGGTGGTCAGCCAGATCAGCGATGCCATCCATTAATTCTTCGCGCTCGAGTTCATCTCGAGCCTGATTTACGTGGTTTTCAGTAATAATGTCGGCGTTATCTGCTCGGGCGATGTCGCCAGCGCCGCGGAGTAAGTCGAGTGCCTTCCGGGCGTCACCGGCATCTTGGGCGCCATATGCTGCACAGAGAGGGACAACGTCGGTTTCGAGCGCGTCGTCGTGGAAGGCAACGTCAGCTCGTTGTTCTAAGACGCTGCGGAGTTCGGTGGCGTCATAGGGTGGGAATGAGATCGATTTCTCGCAGAGCGATGATCGCACTTTCGCCGATAAGTTTTCGCGGAACGCGAGATCATTACTGATGCCGATAATGCCGACTCTTGCGTCCGAGATGTTGCCGTTGCTTCGTGCGCGTGGAATTTGGTAGAGGATGCTATCGTTTTCGCCGATGTTGTCGACTTCGTCAAGCACGAGGAGTACAGTGCCGCCGAGATTGTCGAGTTCACGCCAGAGGAATTCGTAGATCTCATACTGGGGGTGGCCGGTTTTGCTGATTTGCTCTTCTGGTGATCGAATTCGATTCACGAGGTTGACCGCGACCTGGTAGCTGCTGTTCAAACCTTCACAGTTGAGCGAGATGATCGAGAGGTCGAGGTCGAACCGGTCGGCGTCATCTGCTAGTTGGTTCAGGAGATAACTCGTTACGGCGGTTTTCCCGACGCCAGTTTTGCCATAGAGAAAGATGTTGCTTGGTCGTTCGCCGTTGATGACTGGTTGGAGGGCTGTATGATACTGCGATATTTCTTCATCGCGCCCGACAATCGTGTTGGGCGTGTAGTCTTCTGATAGACTGTCGCGGTTTTTGTAGAGTGAATCGTCGGGTTCGAAGCTGATCTCGTTCATTGTTGTGACGTAGTGGCAGGGTTTCCGGTGCTATATTGGGGGCGGGGTTTCCAGTGCTATTGGTTAGTCCATCGTTTCCAGTGCTGAGATAATAGATGTTTTCATTCCGTCAGACACCACCGTTTCCAGTGCTCTACCCCACCACCATTTCCAGTGCTCGGGCAGTATAGGGTGGAAGAGAGAGTGGTGTTTCCAGTGCTATCCGAGGCTATAGGAAAGTAGAGCTGCTCTATACTGGATATAGATTTTCCGTGATTTCTGCTCGGTGGTCAACCCACACAGAGAGAGTGGTGTTTCCAGTGCTTTTCTCTATTTGAACTGGGACTCGAGATATCGAACTGTACGACGGAAAGGTTTAATAGTGAAGCTATTGTATTAGTCCGCACTACAACTATAGGTATAGTTTCCGTGGATTAGATAGTGTTAATAACTGGCTTCGAGCTTTATCGGTTGCCCTAGATTCGAAGCACTGGAAACGCCACTCTCTCTCCCCCTCTAGAGAAGATATTCACCTGAAAGCAGTTGACGAACTAACAACGCTGTCACAGTCCTTTCTAGCACAAGGCCGCATAACGACTACAGATTACTCGCAGAGGCAGTTGAAATGGTCCCGGGGATGATCGCGAAGGAACTCGTGCGCCTCGACAGCGAGTCCGAGCATAGCATTCGCCTGTTCGGCGGTCACCGCTCGGCCAGAATAGTATGACGCCGCCCGGTTTTCGTTGTAGAGCGCTTGAAAGTCCTCTTTCAGTGTTTCACTGATTGCACCAAGTTCGAATACGCGCTGGTAGGCGTACTCGTGGTCCATGAAGTCGCGGACAGCGTCGTTGCCCAGTGCAATCGCGTAGAACTCGAAGGAGCGCTCGATTGCACCGAACGTAAGCTCGACGACAGCTGTGTGGTAGCCGTTGTGGTTCTGGAGTGTCCGTGCAGCAGCTATCAGACGGCATGCTTTCCGGAGCTGGGCTTCGTCCTCAGATAGTTCGGCAAGTCCGTCTTCAGGGGTTCCGCCACGTTCGAAGGCCTGACTCGCCGTGGCAAGCGCATCGGCGACAGCATCCGGATCACTCGTCATCGACCATGTCCTCCATGATCGACTGGAATTTCGTGAATTCTTCAGTCTCTATGAGCGTGATGCCGGACACGACGATCTCTGCGATATCTTCTGTATGTGCCGGCACGGAGTCGGGAGACTCTACGACGATGTGGAAGTCGTACCGTTCGTCGTTGATTGGCTGTTCAGCGAGGTTGTTCTCTATTTGTGTTGCTCGCCGCTGATTACGACCGCGATGGTTTCGGATAAGAATCCAGAGGTCGATATCGCTTTGCCGATCTGCCTCACCGCGTGCGACACTTCCATAGACGACGATGCCGAGAATGTCATCGAGTTCATCCTGAAGGTCTTTAAGAGCGGTCTGTACGGGTCTGTGGAACTCCGACTGGGGGATACGGAGTAAGGGATCGTCGGGAACTGTTACCCGATCACGGTTGATTTGGACGAGTTTTTTGTTGCCTTCACGCTGGACTATGACGAGTCCGTTGGCTTCGAGAACATCAACTGCCTTCCCAACAGTTCGGTGCGTAACGCCAACGATCGACGCTAACGTTCGCAGCGTATACTCGTTGAAGGGGCGGTCGATTAAAAACTGTAGGAGTTCGTCCGTCGCCGTATGCCGGTATATATCCGGATCATTTGCTGGCACTGGCACCTTTATCGTCGCTATAGACGCCTCTCCTTCTGTCGTCGAAATCGACTCTTGGCTACTCTCACTACCCATAGATACCCTTAGTATCCACATACGTAAAAACTTTATATGCTATCTTGCCAAGACGCTAAATACTCGCACCGTATCCGCTCTTGTTTGATCAGTCTCAACCTGGTAGTTGTAGCACCTGTTTCTCCCTCAACTGACTCACTGAGGCTAGTACTGTATGCTAATCGCCACTGTTCGCCTCAACAAGCTGCTCGTGCCGAATCGTCTCGAGATCCGACGCCAACCGTTCCGTGTCACGCATTGCGAGCACGAGCATGTTGGGTGCAGCCGTGCAGGCTGGTTGATCACCGACGCGAAACCCGGCGTCTGCAGCGGGTGGAAGTTGGACTTGATAGCCGTTGCCGGCAATCTGAATCGAGGTGTCCATTGCCCGATGTACCGATGAGGTGTCGCGCGCGGCAGACGTCGCTAACTCTGCCATCTCATCGGCATCAACGCGATCAGTATCCGCGATGAGAAGGAGGTCGTCGAACGCGAATACACGGACGTCAGCACGCCGTTCTACGTCGCCATTTTCGGTCTCCTCCACAAGTCCGGCTGCTCTGGCCGGCTTCGTGACCTGGAGGGCGAGACCATTCCCGGACTCCTTAATCTGGTTCGCCATCAGATGTTAGTACAGTCTACTAACTAATGAAGCCTGGTCTCGCCTTCGTTCTGCAGCAATAGTGGACCACATGTCCGTGCTTGTGAAGTCATAGAGAATTTGTCCTGAGAAATCTCTTTCAGAGATTCCTTCCTCACACTTCGAAGTACCCTGAAACGAGGCGCTTGTCCATTCGTGGTCATAGGCAAGCGTGAACTCGTCTGTATAAAGAATATCATCTGCTGTTGTCATACTCTTTCGTCGATTGGAGACAGTGAAATGCCAGTTTGAGGTGGAGATCAGGAGTGTATTTAGCATTATGTTGCCGGTTCCCTCTGAGTGCGGGTTGGAACCTCGAAGGCTTCAACCGCCGAAATCCGGTGGCCGGATTCCACGTCGTTCACGGCGTGGAGGAGGTTAATTCCGCAATCAGCTCAAATCCATCTTTGAACGAGATTTGACCCTCGAATCCGTGAGCTTCGAGTACAGCCACGACACCGGTCCCTGCATCGACATCTGTCGTGAGAATACAGACAGCGGAGGCGCTCTCGCTGATTAAGAGTTGGGCTGCAACACCACCAAGTGCAGTATCCGCCTTCTCGATAGCGTCCTCAGAGCGATTTGAGTTACTTGCAATGAAGCTCCGAATATCGTCCATCACACTTGACACCGTCGCATTCGTGTAATCTAATTCATCAGCGACGGTCACCCAGCCGCTGTCGATAGCACTGTTGATCGGCGACTGGCCGGGTGTACTCCGTTCTGGCGCACCGCCAAGCTCCTCGTACACTCGCTGTGGAATCACGAACGTGATTCCATTCCGTTGGGCGAATCGCTCCAGCGCTGTATACTTGCTTCCCTGCTGGCGGCCACACGCGATGAAGACTCCTGAGTCAGCAACCCACACCGCATCCTCAGGGATCGACTGAGTCGTCTCCTCCATGGATTGAGCGGTTTCTACGCGTCCTCGGTGATCGGCTCGTCACGGGCATTCCGAATCTGGTCGAAGTAGGGATCATCCTCCTGCATGTCGAGGATTACCTCGCGGAGTGCCTGGAGGATTGCAATCCCGAACGCCGGTTGGAGACCGAGTTCGCGTGCTGCAACGCGTTCGGTCATGCCGCCCTCCACATACGGAATGGCGTACGTGAGTGCTGCCGCGAGTTTCCCGATGCCATGTTTCTCGATGAGGAGGTCGAGATCCTGATCCTGTGGCGACCGACCAATCACCTCGATGAGCGTCGGCGTGATAGTGTACGTGTCGCCATCGAGGTTGGCAGTGAGCGTGATCGGCGTGGCCGTATAGGTGTGAGTTTTCTCTGCTTCGTCGCGTTTGAGGACGCCGAGGTCGACAAGCGTTCCTGTATCTGAGTACGCGGTCGTCCGAGGCGTATCTGTGTTGGCGACAATATCGTCGATCGTCACTTCGCCGTTGCGGAGGATATACGTGTAGAGACGAGCGAGCCGTGGCTCTTCGAGGAGTTGTGCCACCGATAGAAAGCCGTTGATCGCACGTTCTGGGTCTCCCGTCGCCTTCGACATACAATACATGATTCGTGTAATGAGTAATAACGCTTCGGGAGTGACCGAGTTCCGAGAATGTACTTTCCGTCGTCACTGCAGTCGCCTTACTGCAGCTGTGTCCAAGGTTATTAGCGGTTAGTATAGTATACTAACCACCCGAGTTTTGCCCGTGCTTTCTCATCGCTAGCAGGTAGAGGGGATAGTTTCACTTTTGCTCTGGCTGGCTCACGTCTTTTACCATCGGATTCAAACAGTGGAATGCAGTCGCCGTGGCATACCAGACGACACTGCCGTAGCCAACCCAAGCTCAGCATGACATGTCGTCTGGTTCTGATTCCCTTGTCTTAGCGTATGATCCTCGTTCAAAAACTGACTGCGACCGAGGGTTTACCCGTTGGCTTCTCGCACATAGACATATACATGGTCTCGGATGGTGAACCGTCGTTATCACCACTCGCCCAAGACGCGCTTGATGCACTCATTTCTGCCGCGCCGCACGACGACAGTTTCAGCTACGACCATGCCTATACGATTCTCGCCGAAGCGGAAGATCTGAGTCACCCTGCCGCTGACGATATCCTCGAACGGCTGCTCATGCGGGGCTATCTCTATGAGGTTGAAGGCGAGCTTCGGCTCACCGAGCCGTAATCGGCAGACACTCGAATGACCATCAGATAGGGCTCTACGTTGCGACTGTACAGGCTGGCCGACCACTGACTCGAACAATGAAGAAAGCAGCGGAAATCCGGTGTGGACTATACTCAGCCGAATCTATTTCGTGGTCGATTGGGCATGGATTAATGATGGTCTCGACATCCGTCGACATTCCCGACGACGCCACCTACGAGGAAGCGATCGAAGTCGTCGAAGAACGACTCTACAACGGGACTCGCGTCACGGGCGAATGGATGGGCCTGAAGAAGGTCGCCCAGCTTCGCGATGAGGAGCGAGACAGAGCCATCGTCTCCGATGCATAATCTTCTCATGGAGACGTGATTGACGATCTGAAAGACCGCAACCCAGGCGTCCCATCACGGGCGTTCCCACCGCAAACTGAAGACCCGAAGAAGTGGACGGGAATCCGAGTATCCTGGGCGAAGAACACGGATTTCGATCCTGACGACTGGGACGACCGCGGCCAACTCATCACCAAACCAAAGTAGCGAATCCCGGAGAAACAATTGCGTTACAAACGCCGTGAACTGCCGGTTTGAGTTCGGTCAGATGCGGTTCGACGGACAAGACTCGACACGGCATGCGTCTGAGTCGTAGTCCACTACACCGAAATCAGCCATCTTCGGAAGATGAACGTGGTGGAGTGTTAATGAAACCTGGTTTACCTTCTCTTCGGTAACCGTATCTACGTCCTTTTCTCGGGCAGCGACAGCCGCCGCCAGGGCATCGAGTTCGATAGGGGCGGTCCGTTCCGCGAGAACATCGAGCGTCTCTCTCCGTCGGTCTGCCGAGAGTAATTGGAAGTACTCGCTGTCGGTTAACTGGTTCATAGTGGGATCCTCCCTTTCAGCCGGGGATGGCTGGTGTAGCCTTCAATTGAAGCCTGTTACGCATAATGTAGACGCCTACATTATTAGGTATCTAATAATACTTAGATAAAGAAAAATACATACTGCCCCTGCTTGTACCCACTATATTAGATCAAAACACGACTAATACCTTTTTGATAATAATTTGCCCTCCAACACCGGAGGATTGATACGGATAAACTGTGATAAACGGTGCAATGGCCAGAGACTCATTAACCAGGGCGCTTCGGGAAACACTCGCGCTCTTCGAGAAAGGCGGAGTTCCACAGACGACGACGGAGGTAGCGAACCGCCTTGACCTTGGCCGACGAAGCACGTACGAACGCTTGGCGCGTCTCGTCGATGAAGGTCGACTCAATACCAAGAAAGTCGGGGGGAATGGACGTGTGTGGTGGCGACCGCGCAAGGACCGCGACCGCACTAGTCCCGACGGAGAGGCAGCAGCCGAGACCCTGACCGACGACATGTCCGACCAGACATGGGAGAAGAGTACCCATCAGACGGACCGTGAGCAGTTCAAGTCCCTCGTCGACGCGGTCGAAGAGTATGCCATATTCATGCTCGACCCAGAGGGTCACGTCCAGACGTGGAATCCAGGGGCGAGACAAATCAAGGGTTACGACGGCGATGAGATTCTGGGCACGCATTTTTCGACATTCTACACAGACGAAGACCAGGCGGTAGGCATTCCGGCACACAATTTGGCAACCGCTGCTCGAGAAGGCTCGGTGGAAGACGAGGGGTGGCGCGTTCGCGCCGACGGGGCACGCTTCTGGGCGAATGTCACCATCACGGCGATCCGCGACGACGATGGCGACCTGGAGGGATTCGCGAAGGTCACACGTGACATGACGGACCGACGGGAGCACGAGCAGGAACTCCGCTATGAGCGGGACCGCCTCCAGGAGGTCTTGCAAACCGTTCCAGTCGGTATTGGACTCTTCTCGACCACTGGAGATATTATCCAGGCTAACGAGCGGGCCATTGAGATTCTGGGCATCGCTGAGGACGAAGTCGACGAATACAGGGCCGGAGAGCGCAACATATACGACGTCGACGACAATCTAGTACCTCCAGACGAGCGGCCGTATGCACAGGTACTGGAAACTGGTGAGCCAGTATTCAACTGGGAGTGTCAGATCGAATATCCGGACGGTAACCGCCGCTGGTTGTCGATGAATGCCGTACCGCTGGAAGGCCCAGAGGGCGAAATTGACCAGATTATCACCACCGTCAAGGATATTACCCCGCTTAAAGAGCAGGCCCACCGTCTGGAACGCCAGCGCGATGACCTCGAAAGCGAACTCGAGAACGTGTTCAATCGGATCTCTGATGGTTTCTACGGGCTTGACAGCGACCTTCGGTTCAGCTATCTCAACGACCACGCGGTAGAACTGCTGGACCTGTCCGAATCGGATGCGATAGGCAGCTACGTGGGAGACGAAATCGACCTGACAGACTCGTTCGAACGGTCACTCGTTGAGGCCGTCGAGGAGGGGCGGTCGGTCGTCTTTGAAGACTACTACGAGCCGTTTGACGCGTGGTTCGAGAACGCCATCTATCCCTCAGAATCCGGGGTGTCGGTGTATTTCCGGAACGTGACTGAGCGCAAACAGCGCGAACGTGAACTACGACAGTACGAGACCATCGTGGAGACGGTGAACGATGGCGTGTACGTCCTCGATGCCGAGGCCCAATTCATTCTGGTCAACGACGCGTTCTGCGAGCTGACGGGCTACGACCACAAGGCCCTGCTCGGGTCGTCGGCCGCGATGGTCGTCAATGAGGAGACGCAGGCGGCCGCCGGCCAACTCGAGGCGGAACTCATGGCCGGGGAGCGCGAGCGCGGGAGTCTGGAGGTGGACGTACAGACGGCCGATGGGGAGACGATACTGGCCGAGGCGACGTTCGCGATGCTTCCCGGCGAGGACCGCCGACATGTGGGCGTCGTCCGGGATATCAGCGAGCGCAAAGCGCACGAACGGGAACTCGAACGTCAGCGCAAGCAACTGGCCGCACTCAACAACCTCAACGATGTCGTCCGGGACATCAATGATATGGTCATTGACCAGTCCATTCGCGAGGAGATCGAGGCGGTCGTCTGTGAGCGCCTCGCAGACGTGGACTCCTACGAGTTCGCCTGGTTCGCCGAGGTGGACCTCCACGCACAGTCGATTATCCCACGCGTCGAGGCTGGCGTTGACGGCTATCTCGAGGAGATTACTCTCTCGATGGATGCGGACGATCCGGCAGGACGGGGACCTGTTGGCAGGGCCATTCGGACACAGGAAATACAAGTTGTCCAGGATGCATTGACAGATTCCAGCTTTGAGATCTGGCGCGAGTCCGCGAAGACGTACGGCTACCGGTCGTCGGCTGCGATTCCCGTCGTCTACGATGACACCCTCTACGGGGTGCTTGGGGTCTACGCAGATCGTCCGAAGGCGTTCAATGGCGAGGAGCGGGACGTAATCGCACAACTTGGAGAGATCGTTGGCCACGCCATCGCAGCTGTCGACCGCAAACAGGCTCTGATTAGCGACGAGGTTACCGCGCTCGAATTTGCTGCCTTCGACATTCTCGATACCATCGGCCTCGATTCAGATGTCGACGGGACGATCACGTTCGACAGGACGGTGCCGATCGGTGACGGGGACTTTCTTGAGTACGGGACCGTCGACGAGGACGCGATTGATACCTTGGAGGCACTCGTCGATCAGCTTTCTCACTTCGAGAAGATGACAATCGTCGACCGGGGGGCAGACACGGCCCAGTTCGAACTTCGGCTGTCGGAACCCCCAGTTGTGTCGGCCGTGGCGGCTCATGGTGGGTATCTGCAGCAGTCGAGGATCGAGGACGGCGACCTCTACATAGGAATCCACCTTCCCCCCACCGTTGCCGCCCGTCAAGTCATCGACAAAGTCAAGGACGCATACCCGACGGCCAACCTACTGAAACGTCGACAGATCACACGAAGCGACGACACGCTCACGCAGGTCCAGCGAGCAGTAACTGACGACCTGACCGACCGCCAACGGGCCACGCTTGAGGTGGCCGTGTATTCAGGTTTCTTCGAGTGGCCGCGTAAAGCGACTGGAAAGGAGCTCGCCGAATTACTCGGGATCGCGCCCCCGACGTTCTCTCAGCACCTCCGGAAAGCCGAACAGAAGGTGTTTAAATCGCTACTCTCGTCCGAGACTCCGGCGTAATCGCCTCAGGCCAAAGCGATGAATACGCTCCCTGTATGAGCACGACTGAGCCACCAATCACTGAGTAGGACTCCAGCGAAAGTATGGGAATTTTTGCGAACTACAATTAGTACTCCAAGGCTGGAGTGAGGCGTTCAACGTCATCATCGGTCAGATCACTTCCCCCGAGACCATAGCGTTCATCGAACATGGATTCGGCGAGCAGGCGCCCATATGCCGTTAGCTCCCCCTCTTCCCGATCTTCCTCAATAAGCGGGATCTCGTCCCAGACCGTTCCCGGGCGGTCGTCCGGATTCTTCTGGCCCGCCATATCGGCAACTGTTTCGGTGATACCGGACTGATGCTCTGTTCTCGTGCATTCAACCGCTATCTCCGCCGAAGATGGACCCTCTTCTGGCAAATTGGCTTAAAGATAGCAACTGGTTTGGGGTGCCTGCCCGGGTTTTAATATCTCGATCTTAATCAGAAAAATAATACGCAAAACAGTCTCTAAACTAGTCGGGGCTTTCCTAGGAAGTAAACAGTTCCATGGAAGCGCTACTAGGTATATTACATTGCTTACCCAAAATTATTTACCTATGAGTAGTATTGTACCACATAGCGAGGGTACCCGAACAAATTACGTACGACTGACCACCGCCATCAACGGTCCGCCGCCCTCGCTGCCTCTCTGTCGGGGTCGACATCGACGACGTCACTGTCTCCATCTCGCAGGCTCACAACGATATTTAGGTCCGAGTCATCGACACCCTCGAATGACACCGCTTGCCGTTCACACAAACAACTCTGACTGGACCCTTACTTTGTGATTCTGTCCAGCGACACGTCGCTGCAGCAGTCACTCATCCGTGCCCGTCGAGGTACTCTAAGTACATATCGCTGAGACTGCGTTTTATTGGCGACCGCTGACGCTACGGGCACTGAGGTGAACTCCGGTGGCGTAGCGTCTTCGATCAGTCGTTGTTAGTGATGACGGCAACGACTGCGTCGTCGATCCGGTTGATGAGATCGGTCTTCACATCCGCCGACAGATCCTCGACCGCTTCGAGCGCATTGTGCAGACGAGCGTGCACCGCGTCGAATGCAGTCACACTCTCATCGGCATGGTCGATCTCGTCGTCGCCCCGGCCGAGTTCAGTGGCGTACGTGCGGCCAGGCTCACAGTGGCGAGTTTGTGGTGTGTCGAGAGTGGACGTCAACTGTTGGTGTGTTGGGAGTTCCATCTGAAACCGCTGTATGATCTATCGTCACGGTAGTTCGTCAGTCACTTTGACGAGGTCGTCTTCAGTTTGCCATCGATATAGCCGGCCTTCTCGGTCAAACAGGTCAAAGACGCCATCTTGCATCCAACCGAACGGATGCTCTTCGTTCACGTACTCTCGCTTGAGGACGTAACTCTTCGAGAAGTATTCAGTTGTGCCAACGAGTAAGCCCTGTTCTACAAGAAAATCGCTTGGCTCCTTCTCAGCAACACCAACGAGATACGAGACAATATCGGCAATTAGACAGAACTTCTGAATACTGTTATCCCATTCACCTCGAATATCGACCATTCGGAACGCATAGGCGTCTGCTTGCCGGTTTAGACGGTCAACTACGAGATTCAGTCGACGAATTGGCTCCCGGTCGTAGTTTCCAAGGACGAAATACGACCGATCGTTTTCGTAGATCGGTGTGAGTTCGCTCAGCGAATACAATATCTCCTCGTTGTCTGCTAATGAGATCTCCTCTTGATCAAGGGTGTCAGTGGCACTTGTGAGGATCTCCTCGGGAACAGGCGACTCCTCATCGGACATGTTCGCTGGTTCTCACAGACTTAGGATATAGTTTACCAAGTGAATTACCAAGTCAACAATCGCTGTAGTTTACTCTACAGTAGTTTACTCTAGGGTAAACTACTTCACGCATCACAACGTAGGTAGTCGTATGAGCACTGACCTGGGGACTGCTGACGAAACGAAAACCCGCGAACTCGTCCACTTCGTCACCCAACAGACGCGATTCGCGCTCATCAACAATATCCTCCAGCACCCCAAGCAACTGCCCTCGATGTACGAACTCGAGCAGCTCAATCCAAGCGTGAGTGACGCCACCGTCTACAAGCATATTCAGAAGCTGATCGACGCCGGCATTGTGATGGAGGTTGCTCTCTCCACCGACGACCGTCGACAAGGCTACCCCTGGAAATTCTACGGACTCACCGACGATGGTCGCGACTTCCTCGGGGAACATAATCTTCTCGCAGCCGAAGAGACGCTGCAGCGAATCTACGACACAATCTCCGATAAACCCGACAAGATGATCAAATACGAAAACGCTCCTCGTCCTCAACCAAAGTAACCCGCTTCGACGTCACGATTGCTGATACAGTTCGATCGCTCGTTCTCTCACCTCTTTAAGCTGGACCCACGCCAGCGATATTTATCCACCGGTGGTGAGAGTGATATCACAACCCCGGGTGTTCTCGTCGTCTCAGTGACGCCGACAACACTTCCGTGGCGGGGGTGTAACGTACCGGTGACCACGGTCGTTTGCAGTACCACCGGTCGAAATCTTGCGTTTATTTTACTATATATATAAATTTAATATAAATATCCATACGAGAAATCTTTATACGGCTCGTGAAGTTAGATGTCCGTACGACATCCATTGGAGTGACGGACGACTACAGGGAGTCCGGAACGGCACGGCACCGCCGCTCTGCGTGCTGATTCTTGTTCTACGTCTTGGGCAGATGACGACACGATTCAGACGAATGCATCCACGGCCCTCAGGCGGATTGCCTCGTCATACCCGGACGCGGCCGAGCCAATTGTCAGCGACCTCGCCGACCTCCTCGATGCCGAACGTGTCCGGAACAATGCTGTCGGCCTCCTAGCGGATATCGCCCAACAACATTCGACTGCCGTAATCGACTCCGCCGACGCTCTCGCGGAACGGCTTGACGACCCCCACACCCAAGCTCGTATCAACGCCTCGATTGCCCTCCTCCGCGCCGGAGAAGCCGATCCGGAGGCTGTCCGGACATAACACGACCAGTTGGAGGCTTCGCTGGACGACGCTAGTCCCGAGGTGCGGGCGAATGCCTGTGCGCTCATCGCGAATTCTGAGGCACCGGTTTCGACGCAAACGACTCCGAGATCTCCGGACGAATGACCCAGATGAAACGGTCAGAGAACGAGCAGCGTGGGCGATCCAGCGGGTATCGTGATGGGCACAACTGGGTTACGCCACCTTGTAAAGCAAGTCGATAGATACAACGGATGTATGTTGCAACAGGTGAAATCGATACTTTGAGGTAGCGTTTCTGTTCAACTTCCGTTAACCGACCAATGACGAATCATCGAACGAAAACTGGGGTGTGGGACGAGTGGGTCTCACAGACTGTCCTCGCGGACATCGATGCAGTTGACACTCCGGACCCAGTCCAAATGATCGACGATTCCGGTGCAGAGCTCGAGATGACTGATGCATATGACTCGTACCGATTGGGGCGGGGCAGTGGCGATTACCTGTATTTGTTGTATCTCCTCGACGATCCCGTCGAGAAGTCGTCTGATATCATTCCAGTCTATATCGGAGAAACGAGTCGTATTGCAAGCCGACTCATGGACCATTTCAGGAAAGTACGCGATGCTCTTCCGATCTCAGACTGGGAAGACGATGGATCGTGGGGGAGTTACGGGAAGTACGATCACATCGCGACGGTATACGATCGAGCGGATTCACCGCTTTATGCATGGGTGGTTGACGTCGACGAGATCGACACTGGCCCGTACGGGTATCCCACTTATCGACAAGAGCTCGAGGCGAAGACCGTCGGCCTCGTCCATTCGAATCCGCAATTCAATCGGGTTTTTGCGAACCGAGATTTCGTTCCGAACAGGGTCCCACACGAGATGGGGCAAGTGGGGCTCGAATGGGTCGATCTGGAGAACGATAAACCGAACGAAGAAGCGAAGATAGCTGCTGACAAAGTAGGTCACGACCTGAGCGGCAAAAGTAAAGCAGATCTCTGGTACGACTGGGTTGAACAAACGATTTATCGGGAGATTCACGACTCCAGTGAGGCGGACCCGATCCCGCTTTTCGAAACAGACGGAAATCTCGTCGTTGAACTCACGGATCTAGGTTCGTCTACGGTACTTAAGCGGAGTGACGCAATCGATACTCGTATCCGCCAAGAAGGGAAGCGCTGTGTCCACAGAAATGGTGTGAAAGACGGACCCAATGGATTGCTGTACGTCATGTACCAACTTGCATCCGACGATCCGTCACCAGAGGACATCATCCCTCGATATATCGGCAAATCAGAGGCATACGGGAAAAAGAACGAACTAAGTGCAAACTTCGAGGAAATCGCAAAGGATCGAACTGGAACACGGAGTTTCGCTCGATGGGGTGATGGAAGCTGCTGGCACGTCGGGGAGCTATCAGAGACAGTGTTTGGTGAAGATTCGAAGAAACTCAGCTGGGCTAGCGAGCTGTTCGAACAGGGGACACACCAGCTCAAAGAACAAACGTATCTGTGGATACGTGCATGGGACCTGCAAAAATACCCCGACCCATACTGTTATTCAGCATATTTAGCTGAAGTGGAAGCGCTGTTGATTGGATTGGTCTACGAAACGCACCCCCATCACCTCCTCAATCATAACGAAGTCCCAGGTGAGGCGCCTGCTAACAAGGAGGAGTTCCGATTTCGACCTGCATCTAATTGACACCCTCCCCGTCCTGACGGGCGAGGATTCTCCGAAGAAGAGTCCAAGGTCCCGTGTTTCCTCGGCCCGAAAGTCTCCTTTCATAAGGAGCCGTCAATGGTACCCACCCAATTGTGACCGTGGGCGTGGATTCCAGCGGATGAAGCCCTGTCACTGGAGTTTTCTTCCCGTGACTCCTTATGTTACGTCTGAACGTTTAATATACTTGTATCCCTGGTACGGAGCGTGTCCTAGTTACTGGTATTGACTGGTAGACCGATTTTACATACTACATTTGATATCCACGAGATGGAAATTCTCGGATTAGGGTCCGGACTTCCGGATATCACTCGATTCCTATGGAGAAGGCCCTCGATTGCGAACTTCAGTTGATGCATCCGAAATCACAGGGCGGTTCAGATAAGAGTTTGAAGGAGTGAGGCGATGGGATTCAAGCTGACATCTTTGTGTCTGGCCGTAAAGGGCCTGAAGCGGAGGATTCGTTCGTCTTGGGATCACGTACCTGCTCGCAAAGTTGATTGGCGGCCCTTCGTCAAGAGCGAGAATGCGAGCAAGGTGATTACTATCGGTGCGGCCTTCATCACCACTCAGGGCCCGCGTACGTCTTCCAGGTGATGCTCGAGGGTCTCCGGGGCAGCGGCAGCACGCATGCCGTGATGCTCCTCTCCATCCAAGAACTGTACCTCTACTCCGCTCTGATCACGTTCGTCCTCATCATGTAGTAGGCGAGGAAAATGCGAAAGGTGTACCACCGGACCGGTGAATGACGCTTGAAGAGGTGCTTGACAGCAAGGACCAACTCAATCGGTTAGGGTGACGTAGGATAAACAGATTACACTTCCTCCGTGTTGACGGTGCTGTTCTGCCCTTCATTGCACGTATCAAGCATTTATTCGCCGGGTTTCACAAGCCGGGATAACTAATACTTATAATAGAATTACCAAGCGACCTTTCCAAAAATACTTCTACACTTCTCTCAGTAATATCCTAGCAAATGGACGAACGCCGGTTACCAACGGAGGACGAGATAAAAGAGGAGTTGAAACGGCATGCAGCGGACCAAGGATTAGTCTCGGAGGAACTCGTCGAGGAGCTCTACGATAAGGAAAAGGAGTACTCGACGATGGAGCGACGGCAAGGTATTACCCGAGCCGTCCGACAGCTAATCGAGTCCCACGTAGATACCGATGAAATTTGAACGCATCCACATCCGGAACTTCAAGCCGTTCTACCAGACGGAGTCGTTGGAATTCGATCCTGACAGCGATAAGCCCCTGACCCTGGTGTGTGCGAAAAACGATGTGGGGAAAACCGCAGTCTTGGAGGCTATCAGGTTCTGTCTCTACGGATTTGAGTCGAATGATCCCAAGGACATGCGCGACCAGTGCATTAACCGGAAAGCAGTTGTCCAAGGGTCAGGACAGACATCTATTTCTCTCGAGGTCCACCACGACGGCCAGTCCTACAGGATAATCCGCGGCCATTATTTCGACGAAGTATCGGCACCCGAAGACCGGACAGCGGAAAACCCGTATATGAAGATCGTTGTCGCTCCGGGGACTGAGGACGGATATATTTATATCGACACCGAGGAGGACGACGAAATAGACGACGCTGAAGATTTTGTTTCAGACTTACTCCCCAAAGACACCGTCCAGTTCTTCATGTTTGACGGGGATCGCATCGAGGAATTTGCTAAGAAGCTGGAAGGCTCAGACCCAGGGATAAGGGATGCTATCGAACAGATCTTAGGGATCCGAGAAATTCAATACGCCATCCAAGACATGGACAACATTGCTATCTCACATTATAGAGACCTCTACAACGATGCGTCATCCGAAGCCGAGGTCTACAGAGAAACAAAAGAAAAACGAGAAGAGGTGGCGGGGAAAATCAATTCTTTAGAAGTCCGGATGGAGGAGATTGACCAAGATATCCGGGAAACAGAGGAAGAGCACTCATCTATCAGCCAGGATCTCGCAGAGGCCGGAAACAAAGAGGAGAAATACAAGCGATTGACGAAGTCAAAGGTCCAGCTCAAAGGACTCGACGAGGTTCCGAACGCTGAGGAAGTGTTGGACGGTTCGACAATTGAAGAGTTAGATGATTGTGTTCTCGATCAGATCACAGAGGTCCGGGTTCAGCAGCAAAAACTCTACTCGAAATTTGGTCCAGCCGCTGCCGTTGTTGCGGCTAAGTCTATTGAGAGCGATATCCCCGATCAGTATACATTGGTTCCTGACACGATCAAGAAAACAATTATGGAGAGGTCTGATGAGTGCCATGTATGCGGTCAATCGATTGAAATAGCCGCGACGAATGGTGGAGTGTGTGATCATTGTGGACGACCACATGTAACGAGAGAAGACCTGAAGGACAGATTAGAGGAGATGAGACAGGATGCAACAGATGATGCTCTGATTCTTTCGGATATTGTTGATGAAGTCCAGGATCTGGAGGACGAATATGAACTGTCACAGCAAGCGTTGGAGCAGAGATTTGTTCAATTGGGGGAACACTACTCCGATCTTGAGAAGCAACGTGAAAAATTAGAAAACAAGATTGCCCGTTTAGAAAACGAGTTGGAGAAGGCGATGGATCAAACGAAACGAGAAGCCCTGAAAGAGCACCGGGATCAGTTGAAAAACCGGATTGATCGTCTCCGGGAAGAGAAGGGTGAAAAACGGGTGGAGATCCAAAATGCGCGCGAAAGATTGAGAGAGTTGGATGATAGGCTGGATGATATAGAGGGAGCTACGGATAGGGAGAAGCGTTACAAGCAGTTGATGAACGCCTCAGAACAGACGAAGACCGTTTTCGAACTGGCGAAGGATCATATCGTTGATGATCAACGAAAAATGGTGGAAGACGAGGCGTCCAATCTTTTCATGGATATGACGAACAAACCCGGTGTCTATGATGGTCTTGATATTGACCAGGATTATCAGCTAAGGCTCAAGGTAGGTGAGGATATTCGGGACCTGTCCGAACAGGACCCTAGCCAGGGTGCCCGTCAGATCATAGCCTACGCATTTAACGCTGGTGTAGCCCGGTCTGCGAGCTGGAAAGCTCCTTTCGTAATCGATACTCCGACCGGCCGGTTGGACGACGAGCACAAGACGAATCTGTTTGATAATCTCTCGAATTTCGGCGATCAGATAGTTGTACTCTACCAGCCCCGAGAGATGAACAAAGGTGACATCCAAGACTTCGAGGACGACGGGATCATACAGAACCACTATGAGATAAGGAAAGGAGACGATCCAGAGGTATCTGAGATCTGTCCGTTGCCGGAAAACCAGTCCGTGTGTGGTGATTCCTCGTGAATGGATCCAGATCAATCAAGACGAAGCGAGAGACCATCTACAGATTGCTCGTTAAGAATATGTCTGATCCAACAGATCAGGAACCGGACCACGACGTCTACCCGTTTGAGTCCGGTTTCGAATTCTTCACAGCAGGATTGGTAGTCGGCTATATTGAGGGTGAGAAATTCGACGGTGAGTACGACGGTGAAGGCGATTATTACGAAGTAACGCGTTTGACTCCTGTTGCAGGGAATAATCCAGAGCACGAAGCGTGTATCAATTTGATTGAGAAGCTTATCGAGTTGGAACATAAAGCACGTGAAACCGAGGTAGAAGAGGGCGACTCGGAAGACGATGCTTCAGAAGATACCGAGGAGGAAGAAAAATCAGAGAAACCCGTTGTTACCTGGGACGATATAGTTGCCTATGCGGACAAAGGAGTCGTCATACTCTATGGAGAATGGAATGATAAAGGCAAGTTCGATCTCCCACAGTACTTCTCATCGATAGAAACCGTGGTAGCAGATCGGTTAGAAGAGTTCGAGGATGACCTGACTCAGCCACCTACGACGGGGAGAGATAGATCGGTGTCATTTTGAGTCTGGGCCAAATACTGGGTTCTCGTCCAGCTGAGATTTCACAACCAAGTCTTTGATTTCGTCCTCATCCGAAGGTAGACCCTCTTTTGCCTCCACGGCTGCACGAATCGTATCCAGAATCCAGCCGCCGGATCCCGGGGAGACGTGGATTTTCTCGATAAGATCTTCGAGCATAATGTCGACGTCGTATCCCTTCCGACTAGTGTCAGTATCGTCTAGAAGGTATTTGCTTTCTCCCTCGATATCTATTCGTATATCTAAGGCGTCCTTATCGTCCGGATCGTCAGTGTAGGACGGTGTTTGGATGATCGCTCTTACTTCTTCTTCGAAGTCGAAGCTCTGTCGCTTGTAGAGGAATGGGGCAAATGTGTTCGATTTGTCACGGGTGAGGAAGAATTTAGGATTGAGTTCTTCCACATCGACATCATTGATATCCTCGTTCTCGTCTCGATTCTCTTCCTTGAAGATGGTATATTCGACCTCCGCTAAGTGGATATCCGGGTCAGCTGGCAGCAGCGCTCGTTTCAGCTGTCCAACGTTCGTCTCGATCGCGACAGATCCATCCTGATCCCCGTAGTATGCCCACATCGCTGCTGACTCGGTGGTTTTGTGGTGCCAGCAGCTGAGATACGTATTTTTCCGGAGAATACCGACCAGTCTTTTGTGCTCGTCTAGCCCGTCTTCCGAGAATTCGCCTGCTTCGGCAGCTTCTTCATACTCCTCCTTCATCGCGTCTTTCACGGCCTCAGGGACTGTTCCTTCGAAATTGTCGGTGAAATCGGCTGCTTCGTGAAAATGGAGGTTGTCAGTCATCAGGAGGTTCATGAACTTGGCGAAGCTCATGTACCGCCATAACTTCCAATCCTCACAGACATCCTCAAGATGTTCTGAATCGACAGTGCCCATTGTAGAAGTGGTTGACGTCCCACATTATAGGTTCCTAGGCATCGGCTGGATCTATGGGATATACCTAAGTACTACGAGTAGATACTCCTGAAAATGAAATTCATATTAGCATCTTTGAGGGATGAAGGACAAGATCAGACGTCATTAGTAATGCGAAACACGAACCTGCTCGTTCTGTTCTACATTCTCGCCAAATTTATAATTATTCTACAATATAGGCCAACTAACGAATATTATATTATTAAGGGTTAGCGTAAGATATGTTGTATGGATTCATTTACTCAAGAACGTGTGACGGTTGATTCGTGGTGTGAGGCCCAGGAAGAGTTATTTCTTGATTCTTGGCGTGATGATATTAATCGATTCCGGCCACCGTTTGCATACCGCGGGATTTCCAGGGAATATGATTCGTTGCCGACCTCGCTGATTCGGCTTGGGCGAAAACAAGAGACAGAGCGTTTTGAAACGAGTCATGGAGCTGATGTTGAAGCAGATATCTTGCGGAATTTTATAAAATACGCTAAGAAGGAATCGCTGTCCTCACGGTCAGAGTGGCACCAACTCTCTGTGGCCCAGCACTACGGGTTGCCAACCCGGATTCTTGATTGGACGTTTTCACCACTCGTTGCTCTTCATTTCGCAACTAGTGGTTTATCACATCTGGACGAACCAGGAGAGATCTGGGTCGTCAATATTGATGCTGTCCATGAAAAGCTTCCTGATGAGCTAGCTGACCTGATGGGTGGTCATGTATTCACCATTGACGAGTTGAATGATGTCGCCGACTCACTCAGCGACTTTGATGACTTATTCAACGAGAAAGGTATTAAAGAATCACCAATTTTCTTTGAGCCACCCTCACTTGATGGCCGTATCGTGAATCAATTCGCGTTATTTTCTATTTTTCCTGATTCGGAGCAGTATTTCGACGATTGGTTGGATAAACATCCAAATCTTTACAAAAAGGTAATTATTCAACCAAATGCCAAGATGGAAATACGAGATAAATTAGACGCATCAAATATTACTGAACGTGTATTATTCCCCGGCTTAGATGGGCTTGCGAATTGGCTAACACGATACTATACCCCGATTACTGAAAACGAAACCCGAAACCCGGACTAGTTTACTTATATTGCTAATAAGAATATAGGCACGCAAATTGTAGTATACTTATTTTGTTCTGCTAGGTGTTTTATACGTTCTTGACGGGTAGACGGTGGTAACTAACAAGGGTAGGACCATGAAACTCTCAGATATGAACCCTGGCGACGAACTCAGCGACTTGGAACTCCCACCTGTAGTCGAGACCTCAGAAACGGACTTTATCCACGACTTTTACAACCCGATTTTCTCGCGCGCTATCGAATACAAACGCGGCGTCGGCTATTTCACCAGCGGCTGGCTCAAAAACGCTGCCCGAGACATCGCCGGACTCGCCTCCAACGGTGGGCGAGCGAAATGGATTATCAGTCCGATATTAGAGGAAGACGACTGGGAAGCTTTCCAGAAGGGCGAAGAAGCAAAACAAAACGAGGTGATGTACGAATCCCTCGAACGCAGTATCGAAGAACTAGAACAAGGACCAGAAGACACCCTGAACACCGTCGCCTGGATGATTGCCGACGGACTTCTCGAAATTAAATTCGCTATCCCAGACGGCCGCTACCTCCAGGGCGACTTCCACGACAAATGGGGAATCGTCATCGGTATCGCAGGTGGAAAACTGGCGTTCCACGGCTCTCAGAACGACAGCCAGAAAGGATTTTACAACTACGAATCCTACAAAGTCTTCTGCGATTGGGAATGCGAACGAGACGAATCTTCCACGCGACCTAGCAATTGAGGAGGAAAAGCGGGACCGTTACAAGGAACTGACGGACGAGGACAGCAACTCGCCGTTTGCTGGCCTCCAAATGAGCAAACTATTCATGTTTGCTCTGGGAGTCGGCTATGATCAAGGACTGCAGAAGTCGCTCGACTCTCGTTCCGGTAGCATACCGTGGAGCGCTCTCACAAGTAATGAACAGTGGGTGATCAAGTCAGTCGCAGTTAAGCAGGCCGAGGACCCGAATATTCTGAAGGACGGGTCGCAGGCCGCTTATATCGCCCAAGAGTACGCTAATGGCGGCTTTGAGTACATCGACAACAATGTCATAAAGGGGCTGAACAACACTCTGTCTACTCTCCGGACGGAAGTGGTTACCATGCACAATAGGCAGGCACCGGAGGAGCAACAGGTCGGAGGCGACGACGACTAACCGCTAAAAGTTTAGTTTTCGGAGCCGGGTCACATTTTAGATCACTTGGTCGGTGGTGTATTCGATTTCTTCTTTGGTGTTGGCTTTCCCGAATCCGAAGCGGATGGCGCTATGCCAGATATCATCGTCGTCAGAAATGGATTGAAGGCGTGAGGTGCTACGATCTTTCCGGTAGTATCGGCAGTAGACTAACATCGCAATTTCGGGCTGGAGGTTCTTCAGAGGAGTCTTGTTCTCTACTCTGATGGGACTGATGTTTGTGTTATTTGAAACCTCTCTTCAGGCCGTCCAACTTGACGCCGTCCAGTTCGTGGTTCAGCTGAATAGGTCCAACAGTTGATGACAAAAACCAAGAGGAGACGAGAGCCACAGCAACAGTTAGGTGTGTGGTTCTCCCTACACATTAGTAAGAAATGTCCGAGGAGCATCCAGATACAGAAGCAAGCGACTCACGGGTATCACCGGGATTGCTCTCCGAGGTTCCGCTTAAACTCGAATACGAGACTGGTGATGACCTTGTTTCGGAATTCTATATTCCATGCCTCTCGCGAGCTACTCGATATGACCGCGCTGCAGGCTACTTCACAAGTGGATCACTCTCACTCGCGGCCCGTGGGATTCAGGATTTTATCCAAAATGAAGGGTCAATGCGGCTCATTTGCAGCTACGAGTTTGATGAGCGAGATCTCAAGGTGCTACGGGACTGTACAACTCCGGAGGAAGCGGAGGAGGTAGTAGAAGCAGCACTTCTCGAAGAGCTCTCCTCGACGGAGTTCGCCTCCGAGTTAGCGGAAGACCGATTCAAATGTCTGGCTTGGATGTTGGAGCAGGGCTACTTGGAGATTCGGATCGCCTATATGCCCGATACGGACACTGGCGATGCGTCTATTTATCATGAGAAGCTCGGAATCTTCGAAGACGGAGAAAAGAACCGCATCGCGTTCTCAGGGTCTATCAACGAGACCGCCAAGGGGTGGCAGGGGAACTTCGAGTCGTTTGATGTCTTCCGGAGTTGGGGATCAGAGGAACAAGAGCAACGTGTCGAACTAAAAGAGGGCCGATTCGAGCGACTCTGGACGGACAAGCACCCTAACGTTATTGTCCGTGCCCTCCCCGAGGCGGTAGAAATTGGTCTCTGTGACCGGAGTCCGGGGACGAAAGATGGCTTACCGGACCTTCCAGTTTTTCAAGACCCGGAATTCGAGTATTCCCAGCAGGGAGATACTAACCCAACAACAGCCAAAAAGGACGAGATTACGCTCTGGAAGCATCAGAGACAGGCCATCCAATGGTGGAAGGATCACGACTTCAGAGGAATTCTTGCGATGGCAACAGGGACTGGAAAGACTTGGACAGCACTGCGAGCAGCTCGTCTTGGGGCTGATACGCGTCTAACGGTCATCGTTGTTCCGAAGAAGGTACTCCTCAATCAGTGGCGCGAAGATCTCCAGACTGTTTTCCCTGAAGATACACAAATCCTCGAGTGTAGTGGGCGTACAGACTGGAAACGAGAGATATCGATGGTGGTTGATCCATACCGGGCGGCCCCGGAACAGAAGCTCCGGAAGCGACCACCGACCGTACTCTTGACGACCCCACATACTGGAGGTTCCAAAGCATTCCGAATGGCAGTCCAGGGTATCGACTCACACAGGCTTCAGCTGATCGCCGATGAGGTGCATAACTACGGTGCCCCCACGTTCCAGCGAATCTTCGAGATTGATGCCGGCCGGCGAATCGGCCTGTCGGCAACGCCCGAGCGTCAGTGGGATCAAGAAGGGACCGAGACCATTTTCCGGTACTTTGGCGGTCATGATCCATTCGAGTTCAAAACTGTTGACGCGATCGAAAATGGGTATCTGAGTGAGTATGAGTATCACCCAGTCATCTGTGATCTAGCTCCCGATGAGTATGAGGACTATGCAGAACTCAGCACGAAAATTGAGCAGTTGAGCGCCCAACTCCAGTCCAGCACTAGCCAGTCAGCGTCGGCATTGGATCGCTTCGAGCGTCTGCTCCGTGATCGCGCTAAAATCAAGAAACGCGCCCGAGCGAAGCCGGAGCGGTTCGGCCAGCTGCTTGATGAGGGTGTTCCCACGCCTGCGATCATCTTCTGCGAGGATACGGTACAACTCGAGGCGATCGAAAAGGAACTTGATAAGCGGTATCCGGATTCCTACGGTGTCTACGTCTCGGCTCGGGAAAACGAACAAGGGCAAGCGCTATACGATTTCAGAGAGGGCCATTGCCAGTATCTTTTAGCGATTAACTGTCTAGATGAGGGACTTGACGTGCCGGATGCGAAATCCGCGGTCATCATTTCGAGCGATGCCAATAAGCGGCAATTCATCCAACGGCGTGGCCGAGTCTTGCGGTTGAGTGACCAAAAGGAACATGCGGTGATATATGACCTACTGGTGCTTCCAGGGGTTAGTGCCGAGTATGGGAGTGATCGGTCGTTTAACCTAATTAAGCAGGAGCTCCGGCGGGCTAAGATACTGATGGCGCACGCAACAAACAAAAACCAGGCAGAACGGCAGCTCGGTGAGGCCTTAGAAAGCTATGGTGAAATGTTTCCGGCACTAGCGTACGTCGATTTCGATGACGAAGCCGTAAATTGATTAACCTTCGCTTGAATTGGAGAGTAATGTATGAGCAACGAAATTGATCAGGAGATTGCGGACACAATTAGGGAGAAAGCTGATGAATTTGATCTTCCACCGGAACTTCTGCTGAATATCTATGCAGCTGAACAGCGAGTGGTGAATATGGAGCGGCGATCGCGGATTTACAAACGGGTTCACGAACTTCTCGAAGAGCATATTGAGGCGGTCAAGTGAGATGCTGATTACAAAAATTACACTTGAAAACTTTGGCCCGTACTATGGAACGGTCGAAGTAAACCCACGGCCGGAGTCAGCCAAGCCGATTATTCTCTTTCGGGGAGAGAATGATACAGGCAAGACGTCACTCTATAAATCGATTAGATATTGCCTTCACGGGGCGGAGAGTCGAGCACAGCGTAATAGTTTCATCAACCGAGACGCGGCAGTCGAAGGAGACGGAACAGCCCGTATTCAACTAGACTTCCAGCACCAGGGCACGACTTATATTCTAGAACGAGTCATTGAATTCAATCAAGTCACTGACGAGGCAGATCGAGCGGCCGTTGATTGGTCGCGGTCAGTCAAGACCCCCGATGAAACGATTATTGCACCAGATGATAGCGGTGACGAATATAATACGTTCATTAACAACATCATCCCAGAGAGTGCAGCGGATTACTTCTTTTTCGACGCAGAGGAACTCCAGCGGTTTGAGGAAGGGAACGACGCTGAGATCCGAGACGCAATCGAAACCGTACTTGGAATCCGTGAGATAGAAAACGCCATTTCAGATCTTGACAACCGAGAGCGTGAGTACGAACGTGAACTCACTCAAATCGAGTCAACCGTCAAGGAGGTCAACGAGAAGCGACAGGAGTTGCAGGAAGTGATCGCAGAACTGAACGACCTGACGGGCGATGCGGATTCCAAAGGTGACATCGGAGAAATCGAAGACGAAATCGAGGACACACGCGCCCTACTCACAGAAGTACAGGAAAATCTCGCGAAGGCGAAGGATGCTGATGAATACCGTAAAGAGCTCACTGAAGTACGAGACGAACTGGAGATGGAGCGAGATAAGCTCAAAAGCAAAAAAGAAAAACGAGACGAGATTCGCAAGCTCGCTGGACCGTTAGCAGCGACCCGTGGGGCGAACGTCGTGAGTGAGGAATTCCAGGCTGAGGGGGTCAAAGGGGAGGTCTCAGTGATTAGTCGCGTACTTGAAGATGGCGAGTGCATTTGTGGGGAAGAATTCGACACTCGCGACCGACATATGGATCATCTGCGAGACCGACTAACTACACTCACAAGCCCTGAGAACCAGGAGATGTCCGAACTCAACGCATTTGCCGATGAGTTTACGCTAGAAGTATCCGAGAGAATTGACCGTTTTCAGGAATTGCAGACGGATATTCGATCGATCAGCAGCCGAATTGAATCCTTAGAAGACCGTGAAGAGAAACTGGAGAGCGAAATCAACGAAATCGAGCGAGAGTTCAGCGAGGAATTGAAAAATCGAGAGGATCAATTGGAACGCGAAATACAAGAATTAAAAGACAAACAGGCCAGAAAACGGGAGCGGGTGGGAGAACTCCGGAATCAGCGCGGACAACTCCGCCAGCGAATTGATTCCCAAGAAGGAGCGAGTGACCGTGAGGAACGGCTTCAGAATTTAACTAACATCGCTGGAAAGTCGAGACAAGCATTCGAGAGCCTCAAAGACGAGTTCGTTGAGAGCCGACGGAAAGAGGTTGAAAAACATACCTCTGAGACGTTCCTGAAACTGACCAACCGGCCTGACTACTATGACGGATTATGCATTACCGAGGACTACGAGCTCAAATTGCTCGTCGATGGGAATAAGCGAGACATCGCCGATCAGATGCCAAGCGCAGGTCAACGCCAAATTATCGCATATGCCTTCATTGCTGGCTTGAGTCGCTATACGACCAGAGACGCGCCAGTCATTATCGACACGCCGATCGGCAGATTGGACCCGACACACAAGCAGAACCTTATTGATCACTATCACGAGTTTAGCAATCAAGTGCTGATCCTTTACCAGCCTAATGAGTTGTCCGAAGAGGATCTTGACGAGATGCAAGACCGTGTCGCTGAACACTACGAGATACGGATTCGAGACGATATGGACTCAGCCTCGGAAATTGTTCCACAAGCGCTTGAGCCTTTGCTAATCGGGGGGAAGTGAGATGCCATCACCAATGATACGGACGGGGCGCCAGGATATCTATAATACGCTCGTCGCGAGTACTAGTGAGGAAGATGACGAAGAAGAAACTGGGGATATTCCCAGTGAATTCGTCTTCGATTACCAATATGAACTCTTCAGTCTTGGTTTAGTTGTTGGATTCTTGAATAATACTCCGGATGATCTCACCGTAACTGACGACAAGGGCCAAGATATCCTCCGAATCGGGACCCTGAGTGAATCAAACGAACACCGGCAATCTGTCGAGTTCCTTCACCAATTGGCAAAGATGGAACTATCACTCGAGGTTCCAGACGATGTAGATGAAGTAGACGAATGGCTTTCGTCGCGTGCCTGGGAACACGTCCTCGAATATGCCGATGAGGGAATCACAGAGATTGAATCCGATATAGAAGTCCAGGAAGACTTCGATTTCCTTCGAACAATCACCGAAATGGATAGCGACGCCTGGCAAGAACGGCTTGAGGTCGCGCTGGCCGACCATATCTAACGTCAACACGCAGCAGGACCCGAGTTTCGACTCCACTATCATTGGAAGTTATATCCATAAACTCTTGAGGATTAACCTGCGTACTGCCGACTTCGAACATCATGAATCCACAGGATTCATACAAACATCCCTGACCAGCACTGTTCGTACTCGTCCTAGTGAACGAGGATAATCGCAAGCGAATCTATTTCTGTATGTAACCTAAGTCATAGAATTGAACTTCCGGAGACGGTCAACGTTCTCGGTGACTATCTCTACGGCTTCATCAACCTCTTGTGTAGTGTTGTCCTTCCCAAGACCGAATCGGATCGAGGATTGAATTCGTTCATCGTCCTCTAACATAGCCGTAAGAACATGTGACTCCGTGGTTTCCATTGTTGAGCAAGCTGACCCCGTCGCAGCATACAGTCCAGAATCACTAAGCCGGCCTACGAGACGTTGATTATCGACACCCAGGAAACTCACGTTGAGATTATTCGGAAGACGACGGTCTGGATGCCCATTCACGGCAATATTGTCGAGACACTCGTCAAGCTGCTCCCAGAATCGATCCCGCAATTGCTCAACATGCGCAGTCCGGCTTTCACGATTCTCATCCGCGAGTTCGACGGCCTTCGCAAGCCCAACAATCCCAGGAACATTCAGAGTTCCAGACCGCCAGCCTCGTTCGTGTCCACCGCCGTGGACAAGGGGATGGATATGGGTTGCACCATACCGAACGTAGAGACCACCAACACCTTTCGGCCCGTAGATCTTGTGGCCTGAAATCGACATCAAGTCAATCTCCATCTCCTCGACGTCGATATCAAGATAGCCAACGGCTTGGACGGCGTCCGTATGAAAGAGAACATCGGCTTCGCTCGTGATGTGTCCGATCTCCGCTATAGGTGTGATTGTGCCAACTTCGTTGTTCGCAGCCATCAGCGATACCAAAACCGTCTCGTCACGAATCGTATCGCGGACGTCATCGGAATCGATACGCCCATACTTGTCCACAGGAAGGATTGTCACCTCAAAGTCTTCGTCTTCAAGCGCAGCCGCAGTATCGATTACGGCGTCATGTTCAGTTGCACCTGTAATTAAGTGGTTTCCATAGCCTTGTTCGCGAGCATACCGCATGACACCCTTGAGAGCAAGATTGTTAGACTCTGTGGCGCCACTGGTGAAAATGATCTCCTCTATCCGGTTTGCATTGAATGTCGAGACGAGTTGCTCTCGAGCCTGCTTGACATGACGCTTGGCCGTGTCGCCAGCACGGTGATTGTTATTGCTAGCTGGATTCCCGTAGTCTTCGGTGAAAACTGGCGCCATTGCATCGACGACACGGTCATCAACGGGAGTCGTGGCATGATGATCAAAGTAGATCCCGTCCGATTCGTCGCTAGTCATAGTGTCTCCTAAGCGTCGGCGGCTTTCAGATCTTCGGGAATCAGATCATGGAAATCACTGAGATCCGTCACCCGGCCGGATAGCCGATCTACGCCCCGGTTAAGGTGCGCAAGGAAATAATCGTAGAGCCCCTCGTCTGGATCACGGTCTTCGTTCAGCATCCGTTTGCGCACCAAAGCCATGTACAGTGCATCATGTTCACCTAGCAGCGTATACCGGTTAATTGTCTGGCCATCCGTATCATACTCTGCCGGGTTAGGCGGGCGTGGCTCGTTCAGCGAGTAACACAAGCCAATACGGGCCAGGTAGTTCGGTGTCAAGCCTGTGTTGCGCTTGAGTGTTTCAAGCTGATTGGTGACGTCGCTGTCCAAACTGACGCGATTGAAGTCTTCAGTCATCCCCGAATCCCTCGATGTTCATCTGTTTCTCGCTATCGTGGTCGTGATCGACATGGACGCGATCGGTTTCCTGAGCCGCATCGGTTGCCGAGACATCGAAATACCCGGGAGAGACCGACGTTTGCCCAGTATCCTGGCTATTCGACAGGTGGAACTCAGCTGCGATATCGTCCTGTAGGGCCTCTCGGTATTCCTCGGTGATTTCGGTATCCGTCGAGAACAAGAAGACTTGATGGGCGGCAGTGGGGAAGAAATTCTCAACGAGTTTGCCTCGATGCTCTTGGTCTAGCCGGCCGAGTGGTGTATCAATAATGAACGGGAGTGGGCGGCCAGAGATGTCGGCGAGCGCCCACAGAAGGGCAGTGGCGAAAATCTGGCGTTCCCCGGCCGACAGCTGGGATTGGTGTTTGAGACTCCCGTGGGTAGTCCGGATCTGAATGGAAATATCCTCCTCGTCGATCACCACACCGTCGTAGAAGTCCTCCTTGTTCGATAACTGCAGGTAGCGGTCCGTAAGGACACTTTCGAGCCGCTCCAGCTTTTCTTCCACCAATCGGTCTTGATACGCTTGGACTGTTGACCGGACATCAGCCGCTAATTCAGAGCGATCCGAGACATCTTCGAGTTCATCCTGCTTTTCGAGTTTGTTCTCCAGTTCGGACTCAAGCCGACCAAGATTATGTTCAACTTCTTCCAAACGTTCTTTACAGGATTCGACGTCGCGTTCGAGCTCGCCTTTCTCGCTGTTTAAGTCGTTAATCTTGCCGAGCAACGGCTCGATCACGCTCTGATTTGGTGCGTTGGAAATTTTCTTCTCAACTTCTTGCTGCCGCCGTGTCTTTTCCTCCAATTCCTCTGTCAACGCCTGCATCTCAGTTGGAATATCGTTCAGAGCCTCATCTACGACGGCTCGCATCTCTTGTTGCTCACGATCAGAGAACTCCGCTGCAAGCTCGTATCCAGCATCCTCTTTTGGCGCAAGCCGATCACTCAACGCATCCTGCAGCTCGGCAACAATCTCATCTGATGACTCTTCTGAAATATCCAGACCCGACCAGACGCTATCATCTGTTGCGACATCATCAAGGGCCTCTACCGCCTCTGAGCGGGCGGCTTTGAGCTGCGCGGCTTCGGTTTCCTTTTCAAGTCGGTCGAGAACTTCTCGACAAAGATCTGGCGCAAGAGCGAATGGATAGCAGTCAGTAACGAGGTCGCGAATATCGTCCCGGATCTCTTCAATCTGAGTCTCCAACTTTGTCCGTTCTTCTTTGTACTCTTCACGGCGCTCCGCGAACGTCCCGCCTTCCTCAGCGAGAGCTTGTTCCTTTCGCTCAATTTGCTTCTCGAGCTCTTGTATGCGCGCCTCCTTCTCCTTAATCTCCGACTTGAGCTCGTCTTGCTCTTCTTCGGCTGCCTGTTTGCGCTCGCGGACATCTTCGATCGTTGCAGCCAGCTCTTCATGGCCTTCTTCGTCGAGCTTCTGCGACCGATAGATCGTGAGATCAGTTTCTAGTCGGTCAACTAAATCCAATCCAAGTAGCGACATCAGCGAGTCAGTGAATTCCTCATCGTCACCAATGGCGCTCGCAAGACTTTCGACTTTCTCGCCGTCGAAGAAGAAGAGTTGCGAGATCCCGGGAGGGATAAGTTCTTTCAGGAAGTCCTCCCACTGATCTTCTTCGAGATCGCTAAGCTTCTTGCCGTCTCGGCGGACTGTGACGGTTTCAGCGAGACTCTTCTCTCGGTCTCGGAACTTGCGTTCTACAGCATAGTGCTCGGTTTCACCGAAGTCGGCATACTCGAATTCAAGCCGAATGGAGGCCGTAGTGGCCTTTTCTCCACTGGATTCGTGCAGCAGTGACTGCATGCGATCTTCGTACTCGTTACGGCTGAGACGGCTATCAAAGGCACTTCTGCCGTGTAAACAGATTTGAATGGCGTTGAATAGAGTTGTCTTCCCGCTGCCATTCTTGCCTCCAAAGAGGATGATGGGATTCTCCTCTGTTGTGCGGAGATCGAATTCATTCTGGCCAGCATACGGGCCATAGTTAGTGAGCACCAATCGGTTGATCTTCATTGCTGGAGATCCTCGTATTCGAGGTCGTATTCCCACCGTTCGGGCTCTTCACCCTCGATGTTAGCGGTGATCTCTTCGATCGACCGCCAGTTTTCGCGAAATACCTTATCGATCTTGTTGTAAATAGATGCACGCCGCTTCATGCCGTGATGGCGGAGTTCGATGTCAAGCAGACGCTTCATGAGCTTCGGCGGGATGTCATGTTCTGCACAAACTTCCTCCAGGACAGCTGCTTCTTCAGCACTGAATGAACCAAGGTCATTTTGGACCCAATCGAGATCGTCGTCTTTGACATCGTGATAGATCTGGGGCACGGAATCTTCCCAGTCAGCTTCTTCTTCCCGCCAGATCCGCCGAATCTCTTTCAACTCCTCATCACGGATTAATTGAAGATACCCCTCATCATCTCCGCGCCGGTCATTGACTTCTTTCTCAGTCTCGAGAAGCTTCCGAAGAAGGTGTTTCCTGAACTCGAGTTTATAGGCGCGGGGAATGATTCCATCACTACCGTTGTCCTTCTCACGAACATATCCATGACGCCGTCCCTTTACTTCGCGGTATTTAGGCTTATCGTTGGGATCTTGCGTGGATTTAAGCAGGTCACGGAATTGCAGGAGCGGTTCAAGCCAGTCGTCCCCTGCATCGACCATATTCTCCATCGCTTTGTCTTCTTGGACGACAGTGCACGTCCAACATCCAAAGCGGCTATTCCCACAAGATGGAGTGCTTGTGTCAATCACCATGGGGCACTCGTCGTCAGCTTCCTGGTAAAGAGCAGCGAGGTCGCGATTATCTTTCCCCCAGGGGCAGTCAACTTGAAGGAGATAATCCCAGACATCGTCGACTGTCCAATCTTCAATCGGCGTGAAGACGAATGCATTGGCGAATTTAGAGTGACGCGAGAGGTTCGACCCTTCGATGCTGTGGAGATTCATAACCTGCTCACGGGTTGCAGATTCGGCTTTGCGGGCGCCGAGGATGACAACCACTTCGCCATGCTCAGACACCTTATCCATGATGAAGTTATCCGCAGGATCAATTTTGAGACGTTCCGTACACCAGCGGAACGTCTGATTGGGAGCGGGATAGCCACGGCCGATGAGGTTAACGAAGAAAGAATCAGAGACGTCAGGGTAGACTTTGTGAGCTTCAAACGGAAGGTCTTCATCTTCGGCGTATTCGTTAATATTATCGAGCGTAGATGTGATGTGGTTGACAATTTTCGGGGTTTCGACAAGAGTGTCACTAGAAATGACATAGATTGGTTTGTCCTGTTTACTCTCCTGAAGGTCGTCAATAGCGTACCAAATAAGCTGCAGCGTGGTTGTAGAATCTTTTCCACCACTGTACCCAATCACCCAGGGACGGTCATCGGCAAGATACGTCTCCTGTATTTCCTCTCGGATATCATCGAGGTCACGATATTCGAAAACAGATGTCTCTAAGTCCGGCTGTGAACTCGCATCTGCGGACTCGGACTCATCACTACTCGTGCCCATCTTAACCAAAGCTAGAGAGAGCAGTCACTTAAGTGCTTTCACCTTCTAAAAGTAGGAACCCCGACGTGATCTGCCAATCTCCACCCGCAATCTAGTTAGGAAGCGCTTGTAATGCAGTTTGGCTCGCCGCCCCGTTTCAACATCATTGTCACCGTCGACGAACAGAACTCGTTGCTGCCTGTATAACCGCTGAGACAGCCGCTACTAGCAGTGATATCACAACCCCAGGTGTTCTCGTCGTCCCAGCAATACCAACAACACCTCCCGGAAGGGGTGTACCTCACCACTGACCACGGTCGTTTGCAGTATCACTGGTCGAAATCACATGCTTATTCTCGTGTGTAGAAGTTTAATTCAATTGTCTATATGAGCAATCTATATATGGCTCGTGACTCTAGACGTCCGTACGACAGCCGTTGGAGTGACGGACGACCGCTGGGTCGTCCGGAACGGGACGATACGACCGCGCTTCATGTGATTTCTTGTTCTGCGTGCAATCGACGGCTAGCTGGTGTGAGCGTCTCCTGTTGCTTCCACCGGCCCCATGGGTTAGTGGCGGAGCGTGGACGAGAACAACTGCGGTGATTGTGATATCACTCGCTACCGGGGGTATCTCGGGGTAATGAGCGTCGGTTTCATTCGACAGCTGGTGTCCCGGCCGCTGTTGACACCCGTCCAGTGATATCACTCCTTTTCTTATCTAGATAATTCTCTATAGACTCATCGTGAAATTACTTCACCGGTTAGCAGTGCTCGCGTTCAAATGTGAGCTGGGGGATATAAACAGATAGTCTGTTTAGTCTATAGTGTTCATCGAGCAACACTCTTATAGCGACAGGGACTAATAGAGTATACGTAATGGCCGCTACAACCGCTAAGAAGCTGGCTGACTGTTCATATGGTTCTTGTGCGAGCGTCGCCGTGATTGAAGTGATCGAACAATACAATGGCATCGACCCTCACGACAGCGAGTTCCGACTCTACGACGTGGTTGACCCTGACGCACTCGATACGCTCTTCAGCGGCCAGCAAACCACCGGTCTCTCTATCGAGTTCGACATCGACAATGTCACTGTCTCCATTTCGCAGGCCAACGACGACATTCCGGTCCGAGTCATCGACCCCCTCAAATAGACGTCGTCACCTGCCGTTCACACCAACGAATCCAGTCGAATTCTTACGTTGTGACTCTGTCCAGAGAAACGTCTGTTTAGAAGTCGCTCATCGGTGCCCTTTCGATGTATGGTGATTACTCATTGATGAGACTGCGGTATATTGACGACCGCTGACGCTACGGGCACTCGGGCGAACTCCGTTGTCGTCTTTCCTCGGTTAGTCGCCAGCGATGGCGGTGACAACGGCGTCGTCGAGTCGGTCGATGAGTTCGGCCTTCACATTCGTCGGCAAGTCGTCGACTGCTTCGAGTGCGTCGTGTAGGCGAGCGTGCACCGCGTCGAACGCGGTCATACTCTCATCGGCGTCGTCGATCTCGTAGTCGCCGCGCCGGAGTTCAGTGCCGTACGTGCGGCCAGCGTGTTTTGCGCGTGCGATATCGGTCAGCCAGCGGGCGAGCTCACGCTGCCACTCCTCTCGCAGGTTGTTGGTTTCATCGTCTTCGTCGGCGTCGTCAGTCGATTTCCAGGTATAGAAGTCGGTGATGGTGCCGGCGCGCTCGGCGACAGACTGAGCCGTGTCTATCTCCGTCTGCAGCCGCGTCTGGAGATGGTCCGTGCTACAATAGTACGAATCGGCGGTCGGTGACGGGTTCTCGTAGAGCTGGTCGGTGACGAGGCTGGTGTACGTCTCGCGGATGTGCTCTTTCCCTCGCTCCTGCTCGGCGTCTGCAACGCGATCAGTGAGGTGGAGACAGTAGGTGTCGACGAGGTCGTCTACCGTCATCTGTGGGATGACGCCGTTCTCGTAGGCCTGTGAACGCGCAAGGCCGGTGAGAATCCTGGCGGCGGGCCGGTGGCTCGCCTTCAGCGTGTTCTCGCCAACGCGGCTCTCGTGGATTTCGAGGTCGTCGTTCCAGTATCCGCCGTCCTCGGGATTCTTGACCGCGTCCCGGAGCGTTGCCCAGTCGAGTTCGGGACCGGGTTCAGCGAGGTCGTCGGGCGTGACCGTGAGATAGTACGAATCGGCATCGTAGCCGTCGACTGGCTCGGATGTCTTAGCCTGCAGGTCGAGTTCGTCGACGGTGGTCTCGCCGTTCGCGAGCGCCCGGAGGTCGTCGACCGACACGTGGCCCTGCTCGATATGAGCTGGGTCGAGGTTGTCGAACTGCTCCGTGAATGCGTCGTCGACGAGCTTGCGAAGCACAGCTCCCTGCGAGCAGTCGTTGACGGCGGCGAGCGCCTCAAGCTGGGTGTTGCCCTCATTGTCGGTCCAGAACGTTTTCTGGGTGTTCTTCGGCTGGGGCTCTGACTTAGGTTGTTGTGGCTGGCTGGTCTGGGTGGTGGCGGCCATCTATCGTTCACCCCTGGGTGGGAGGCCGACGTCCTCAGGGTCGAGTTCCTGTAGCTGTTGGGCGGACATCTCCAATCCGTCAGTGTCGGGGTCGAAGATGTCGTGGCGGATCAACCACGTGCGGGCAGTCATCGCGGAGATATCGAAATAGGTAGCTGTTGCAGCTATTGTGCCGACTTGCTCGTAGACTTCTTGGAGTCGGTCAGGGTCCTGGTGTGGCAGCTGGTCTTGGTCGTCTGGCGTGGATTCGGTCTGGGACTCGTCACAGTCGCTCTGGCGGTGATCTACTCCGGAACTGATGGTGTTGTTACTCATTGGCGAATCCCTCCCGTGTTGCTGACGCAGTGATGTGGTCTGCCGATGGCGTGGAAAGTCGGGGAAGGTGAGCGATAGTGGTGAGCGTGCCGATACACTTCGCGGGCGTGTCGCTACTCGGGTACTCGGTGACGGTCATTGTCGACGACTCCGAATTGGATGGACTGCAGTGGTAGTGAGCGGACTGGACGTGCTCGTGGGCGGTCGTTGTGAGCGGCGGTACACTCAGGACGAGGCGTGGTCCTCCAGCAGGGGCTGGAATGGAATCGGCCACCCTGAGGATGGTACGGGGGCGTGTGGTGGTGGTGATACGAACGCGGTCGCCGGGCGACAACTGTTCGGCGAGCGCGCTGGGGTCGCGGGGGTTGAGCGGTTGTGGGACGCCACGGGTCATTCGTGGTCACCGCCGGTGGGGCTGGTGATGGTTTGGATGGTGGCGTGGGTGCGGTGCCAGGCGTACTCGCCGTCTGGTCGGCATTCGTAGCGGGCGAGCCGGGTCTGGGTGTGGTCGTACTCGTGATAGTAGGTGTAGTGGAGCCGGTAGCAGTCGTGGCACGGCGTCGCGAAGTACAGGACGTGTTCGCCGGGCTCGGGGCCACGAGGGGTGAGTTCGGGCTCGCGGTGGGTGTGCTGGTAGACTACTCCGGTGAGCGTGCGGTGTTTGGTGTCGACCTGGACCGGGTCGGTCTGAGCCAGCGACCGAATCACGCCGTCGTCCTCGCGCGTCACCGTCGCTCACCTCCCCCGGCATGGCTTGGTGAGCGGGCGAGTGGTGTGGCGGGCGCTGTCGCTACCCGGCGGGGGCGGACACGCGGGGGCATTCAGGCACGCACCTCGCTCGTGTGGTCGCTCCCTGTGGTGTCGTGGTGGGCGTCGGTGTCGATCCCGTGGCGGGTTTCCAGGAGGTGCCGGTAGTGTCTGCGTGTTTCTGCGGGCGATTCCCCTGGCGGGGTGGAGGGCAGCGTGCTGTTGCCCGACTTTGTCGTGGTGACCGAACTATACAGAGTAGTGTCGTCGGGGATCTGGAAGCCGTCCTCGTCGTAGTCGATGTGGAGGCGGCGTTCGAAGAACCGCCGGCAGTCCCCGGTGGCGTAGATGCAGTACAGGTAGGGCTGTTCGTCGCTAGTCTTCTTGCGGGTCTGCCAGCCAACCCGGAGCTCGACGAGATAGGCTCGCGTGATCTCGTCGTCCGGCGTGTGGTCAGGAATGGGTTGGGCGGCGTCCTCGCTGATGGTTTGGTCGGTTGGCTCGAGGCGCTGGACTGGCTCGAAGACCGTCTCGCCGAGCATTGCTTCGACCGAGAGCGCGCCGCCGTTCGGTTGCTCGTCGAACGACGCCATCAATAACGCCCTCCCATCGAGGTTGGCTGATAGTCGATGCGCTTTTCACTCACACACGTAATTGCACTCATGCTTCGGTGTCTCCCGAAGCGCGGTCGGTGTTCCAGCACCGGCCTTTCTGCAAAGGCGTGCCGCGCTTCCTACTTCTGTATCTATTATCCTATTACTTAAAGTTAGCCCTATACGGGAACGTATTCGTTTATGGGAGCGTTTTAGTATATGGGAATGATGCATCTATGTGGTCATGAACATACAAGAACCAGATGAAATGGCAAGACGCCGGGCACTCTTGACTGACCGAGAACGAGAACTTATCCAAGGAGACGACGAAGTCGACGAAAATTATCGATACCAAGCTATTTCGCGCGTCAGGAACAAAATTCAGGACGAGCTCACCATCGATATAGAAATTCTCAAGGAACATCATCCGACGCTCTTCAATGAGCTACAAGAGAAAGTATGTGAGGAAAACAAACACGACTGATACTATAGTGCATAAGTTTTTACCAGCAACTATGGACTGAGATAGTTCCAGGTCGTGCTTCGACCCCACAAGGGGTCCGTCTGGAACTCGAACCCATCCTTCAGACGCAGGGCGCGGACGTGGAGCTTCGACCCCACAAGGGGTCCGTCTGGAACGCGCGAACACGAACTACACGAACAACTCTCATATCCGGCTTCGACCCCACAAGGGGTCCGTCTGGAACTACGATTAGCGACGACGAGCGCAGTGTAATCGTTGCTTCGACCCCACAAGGGGTCCGTCTGGAACTCCCGCTGTCCCCGGCGTGAAGCTGCCGGATATGTCGCTTCGACCCCACAAGGGGTCCGTCTGGAACCGGTCATGTCGTAATGGTCGGTGATTTCAGAAGAGGTGCTTCGACCCCACAAGGGGTCCGTCTGGAACCGAGAAGAACGGCAAGCTGGTTGCGAAAGAATGGCTTCGACCCCACAAGGGGTCCGTCTGGAACGGCGTGCTGTTCGACTGCGGGCTGGTCTGGTTCGTGCTTCGACCCCACAAGGGGTCCGTCTGGAACCGTGGCGGGTATGGACAGTTACGGATGTCCCACTCGCTTCGACCCCACAAGGGGTCCGTCTGGAACTACGCGCATCCCGTAGAAGATCGTTAGCGTGGTCTAAGCTTCGACCCCACAAGGGGTCCGTCTGGAACGTTCGGTGGTGGAGTAGTTAATCTTCAGGTGGTTGTTGCTTCGACCCCACAAGGGGTCCGTCTGGAACAGGCATCCTCATTGCCCCTTTCCTGGACCATTCCTCGCTTCGACCCCACAAGGGGTCCGTCTGGAACCGCGGTATGCGGACGAGATGGCGGCGGAGATACGCGCTTCGACCCCACAAGGGGTCCGTCTGGAACCACCTGCCGAGTCCGCTCATGGACGTGCGAACACTGGCTTCGACCCCACAAGGGGTCCGTCTGGAACAGATCTGTCTACTATGCGGCCAACTCGTCGTTGTAGCTTCGACCCCACAAGGGGTCCGTCTGGAACCTCCGCTTATTTCGCCACGTGACTACTCTAAGTCCTTGCTTCGACCCCACAAGGGGTCCGTCTGGAACATGTATGGAAAGGGGCGGCGTGGTGGTCGGGTATGGCTTCGACCCCACAAGGGGTCCGTCTGGAACCCGCACCACTGTAGTTGCCGTTGGAGTCAGTTGTGCTTCGACCCCACAAGGGGTCCGTCTGGAACCCAGTCCACACGTCGAAGTTGCGCTCCACGAGATACGCTTCGACCCCACAAGGGGTCCGTCTGGAACAGGAGATTAGCGCAATGACTCCCGCGCCGGGTGGAGCTTCGACCCCACAAGGGGTCCGTCTGGAACAGGCTTTCACAACATACTGGCAGTCCCCACTATGGAGGCTTCGACCCCACAAGGGGTCCGTCTGGAACCGGAAACTGGCCGCGCTCACTAAGCCCGGGTCCGTGCTTCGACCCCACAAGGGGTCCGTCTGGAACCGGATTCGAAGAAGACCGTCGGGAACGTATCGCTGCTTCGACCCCACAAGGGGTCCGTCTGGAACCGCGTTGATCGTATCGTTCTCAACAGCGCTGTCCCAGCTTCGACCCCACAAGGGGTCCGTCTGGAACCCGTTGTCGGCGGCGTGGAGACCACGCTCGAAGTGGAGCTTCGACCCCACAAGGGGTCCGTCTGGAACTCCTGCTGTCGGGTGAGATTAGCGTCTGGCATGAATGGCTTCGACCCCACAAGGGGTCCGTCTGGAACGATACCGTTCACCCGTATCCACGTCCTGGTAGTCGCTTCGACCCCACAAGGGGTCCGTCTGGAACCCGCACACAACCGTTGACTCGTGGCTGTCCTGACTGTGCTTCGACCCCACAAGGGGTCCGTCTGGAACCGTAATGAACGAATGGTGGCATGACACGCATCGTCAGCTTCGACCCCACAAGGGGTCCGTCTGGAACCCGTTGAGGTTAGTTATGACACGGAGCCAAGTCATGCTTCGACCCCACAAGGGGTCCGTCTGGAACCCTCTGACTCTGGCTCTCCCGAGTTGTAGACCTCGCTGCTTCGACCCCACAAGGGGTCCGTCTGGAACACGGCGCGTCTCCTATGATGGGATTCGAATCTCGCTTCGACCCCACAAGGGGTCCGTCTGGAACTCTTGTATAACAGCGTCAACTTCGGCGATTTTCTCTTGCTTCGACCCCACAAGGGGTCCGTCTGGAACCCCGTCTCCAGAGCGGCAATATCGTCGTGATGCTGCTTCGACCCCACAAGGGGTCCGTCTGGAACCTGCCTTATAATTCACATCGCCGCGATGCAATCGCTTCGACCCCACAAGGGGTCCGTCTGGAACAGATTATCCGACACGCGAATATCGTCGCCCTGCAGGCTTCGACCCCACAAGGGGTCCGTCTGGAACGATAGTGTCCTGCCGTGCAAGTGCAGTCCTGGCGTGCTTCGACCCCACAAGGGGTCCGTCTGGAACCATGGTAAAAAGGCAAATATTCGGCACCCAACGGGCAGCTTCGACCCCACAAGGGGTCCGTCTGGAACTACCTCATCAACTATCGGACGCTGCTCCTGAACCTCGCTTCGACCCCACAAGGGGTCCGTCTGGAACGGACTCGGAATCCTGCCAAGCCACCCGATGAGTGACTGCTTCGACCCCACAAGGGGTCCGTCTGGAACCCGCCCCATTGACCTCTCAAGCCAGTCGGGGATAGCTTCGACCCCACAAGGGGTCCGTCTGGAACCATGACCGAGTTCCACCGCTTTCTCCCCGCTTGCAGTGCTTCGACCCCACAAGGGGTCCGTCTGGAACGGGAACCCGAAGTATGGACGATTCGACCGCTATGAGCTTCGACCCCACAAGGGGTCCGTCTGGAACTATCGCCGAAGTCCTCGCCAAACCCTTCGACACCAGGCTTCGACCCCACAAGGGGTCCGTCTGGAACCCGCGAGAAGGAGATTATTGAGTGGTCGGAGAAAGCTTCGACCCCACAAGGGGTCCGTCTGGAACCGAGTTCGGCATCGCGCAGGGGTCGTTGACGTGCCTGCTTCGACCCCACAAGGGGTCCGTCTGGAACCTGCCTCTGTCTTCGCCTGTTGCTCGGCGTAGTCAAGCTTCGACCCCACAAGGGGTCCGTCTGGAACCCGTGGGAGCCGTTCAACTCGGTATAACAGCCATTGCTTCGACCCCACAAGGGGTCCGTCTGGAACGCGCGTTTACGCCCACGATGAGCCATACCTATCTATAGCTTCGACCCCACAAGGGGTCCGTCTGGAACCGAAATGGAAGCCGTGACCGCCAACGTTCTGAACGTGCTTCGACCCCACAAGGGGTCCGTCTGGAACTCGCCACCGAAATATTCCCGCCGACACACCGATTACTCGCTTCGACCCCACAAGGGGTCCGTCTGGAACATTAGCGACGTGACGTTCACAACTGACGCGAACGGGCTTCGACCCCACAAGGGGTCCGTCTGGAACCCTCCTCCGTGCTACTGTCGCTGGTTGTGTCAGTATTGCTTCGACCCCACAAGGGGTCCGTCTGGAACTGTAGTCGCCGTCCAGTGCTCCTTCGGTCATTCGCTGCTTCGACCCCACAAGGGGTCCGTCTGGAACCATCATCGCAAACCTCGGAACACCGTCATTCTCGAAGCTTCGACCCCACAAGGGGTCCGTCTGGAACCCGTCAAGGAGAACGTCCAGGCTTTCACTGCGGGGCTTCGACCCCACAAGGGGTCCGTCTGGAACTCTCCGTATTGCCCCCGGTACGAATCCCGTTCTGTGCTTCGACCCCACAAGGGGTCCGTCTGGAACCCATGCCGCTGAGCGCCGCCTGCACTTCTTTATCGTTGCTTCGACCCCACAAGGGGTCCGTCTGGAACCCAGACACTCTCCGAGGAATACTCGTTCAGTGGCGGCTTCGACCCCACAAGGGGTCCGTCTGGAACCGGATTTGACGACGATGAAGACCCGTCCGAACCCGTTGCTTCGACCCCACAAGGGGTCCGTCTGGAACCGGCTACCCGGTCAGCTAAATCGGGTGGTAGTTGATGCTTCGACCCCACAAGGGGTCCGTCTGGAACTCATGACGTTTAGCGCGGGCAAACACGGAGTTGCGGCTTCGACCCCACAAGGGGTCCGTCTGGAACCACAACCATGCCAACGACACACCAAACCGGAAGCGGCTTCGACCCCACAAGGGGTCCGTCTGGAACCCTTCCGGCGCTCCCTCAGCCCGGCACGATCACGGCTTCGACCCCACAAGGGGTCCGTCTGGAACTAATTCAGGCGCGATACATCACGAACGGCACGAGAAGCTTCGACCCCACAAGGGGTCCGTCTGGAACCAGCAGCGGCGACCCCGCAGCCACTCCAGCAGGAAGCTTCGACCCCACAAGGGGTCCGTCTGGAACGAGTTCCTTGATTTCCTGGTCGTAGTACCGGCGCAGGCTTCGACCCCACAAGGGGTCCGTCTGGAACTCGAATACGCCCAAGGCATCATCGACGCACTGAACGAGCTTCGACCCCACAAGGGGTCCGTCTGGAACCATGGCTGAAATAGCCACGTATAGGCCTGTAGTGCTTATTCCTACTTCATCGTTTCCGTCGACCTTCGATGACCCCAGAACCCCCTGGGGTCGATGGAAGATCAGAGAAACTGGTCGTCGGCAGCGGGATCATCACCGAAGACAGTACGATCGACCATCTTCTCGGCACCGATCCGATAGATAATAGTTGACTCACCGGATTCGATCAAATCGTCGATGCCAGATTTTATCTCCGCGAGCGTCCCTGCGGTGACCTCCCCTTCGAAAACGGAGTTCTGAACATGGGTCAAATATCGGCGGAGGAATTTCAGCATTTTGTGGGTCCGATCGGCCTCCATGTCGTAGACAATGACGACGTAGACCATAGTCACCACCACCGCTTGAACGGGACGTATTCCTCGCCGGTGAGAAGGTGTTTCTTGAGCTTATAGGCCTCGACGCGGAGGAGATACTGATAACTCACCTTCTTCCCCAAATCGGGATGCTCGATTGTCTCCTCCAACGTCTCCTCGTAGGCTTTCGAGTATGTCTTTCGCCCGCGTTCGTTCAGCAGACACGCGTTCATTTCGTCCTCGAAGTCGTCGACGGTCAACTGGCCGCGGTTGACCAGGCGAAAGATGACGCGATCCGCGAGTAATGGTTTGAACAAGTCCGCAATGTCGAGTGCTAGTGAGTAGCGTCGCTCTCCTGGTTCGTGCAGGAAACTCACCGTCGGATCGAGTGCCGTTGCTCGAATCGCGGAGACGACATTGGCGTAGACGAGCGAGTTACCGAACGAGATGAGACTGTTTACCTCGTTGTTCGGTGGGTTGTACCGGCGTCCCCCGAAGACGAACCCGTCGGGCAGGATCTCGTCGAACGTCGAGTAGTACGCTTTCCTGGCGCGAGCTTCGACGCCCATCGTCTGATCGATCGTTGCCATGTCTTCTAGCGATGCCCTGGCTGCGTCAAGCTCCTGCTGAACCTGCTCGAAGTCATATCCGCGTCCATCATAGTACGTAACGTTGGCCCGCATGTTGTGGATGCTCCCTTCGACGAAGGCCTTTGCGAGGTGGAGGCGGTGGTCAGGGTCGTCATACGCTCGAACTTGATCGACGATTGTTTGGCCTGAAGTCTGACCTCGTTTTGGCATGATGGAGCCCGTGTAGTGGTCGTGCCACCCGAAAACGTGAACGGCAACGCCTTCCTGGTTGAGGAAGGACACGAAACGAGTGTTGTAGTCGATCTGGCCGTGGAGAAAGATTGCCTCGGCGTTCTCGATCGGGAGGTGCTTCTTCTCGCCGTCTTCGGTGACGATGCGTACTGTTTCGTTGTGACGCTCAATTCTCCCATCGGAAAATACGTGGTAGTTGTCGTTCATTGTCAGCAGCTCCAGCAGAAGTCGTGGTAGGCGCACGAGTCACAGACCGGCTTTTCTTCGGCAGGCGGTGGCGACTCCGCAGTCACGACGTCGCGGATGTCTCGAATTGCCGATTCGACCTCATCACGCGTCTTCGGGGTCAGTTCGACCTGTTCACGTCGTTTCTCCGTCGGGTGCGCGAGAACTCCACTCTTCTCAACCCCGACGACGTGGTCGAGATACCAGAGGTAAAACAGCAATTGTAGCCGCGCCGGTTCGGTCATTGACGAGGACGGTTTAACCTCTAGAATTTCGCCGCTGTCGAGTACGTCAATTGCGATGATTCCGTCGACGCGCACGTCCCGGCGCTTGTCCGAGTACGCTGAGTTGTCGACATCGCTCCCGCGGACGATAGCCAGGGTGTCGCGGTCGATTTCGACGTCGCGACTGAGAAACCAAAGTTCGCGCTCACAGACGATGTAATATTGAAACATTACACCCGTGAGGCGGAAAGGCAATTCTTTGGTCTCGTCTTTGGCGGCGTCGAGAAACCGCTCAACGGGGTCGATCGACGCGTCGGTCATAGGAACCGGTCGTCGACGCTCGGATCCTCCACGGCGAGTCCTCGTGTTTCGTCGAAATACGAGGTACTCTGTGGCCGTCTGAGGACGTGGAGGTCGGTATCAGCAAGCGGTTCGAGATTGCGAACTGTCCTGGCTTCGGTCGAATCCTGACTGTAGATCGGGAGCGAGATCGTAATGTCTTTGGCCGCTTCGCGGCGATCCTCGAACTCGTCGTACCTAAACTCCCTCGCGGCCGTTTCGAGCGCTTCGACAAGCGTACGGTCGGCGGCCGATCGGCAGACGATGACGTCCACACTCTCTCGTTGACCGATCAGTGAGAGAGTCCCGAGTTGCTCGCCTTCTGCTTGGTCGATCCACTCTACGTACTCGGTGGACCCGGGGTTACGGTCGGCCACGAGCCCGTAGTAGTGTTGAACGGCGTCGCGAGTCATCGTCTGTTCGGCGATGGTACCTGCGCTCGCTCCGACTGCTTCGAGCGTCTGGGAGCTAATCGAGACCGTACTCACGCCTTGGGAGTCGTAGACGGCCTGTGAGGGGGTCTTGGTCGTGTCCTCTGGAGCTTCGAGCCACCAGAGGGTTACGGTCCCGCGGTCGCGCTCGAACGACCGATTACACCGGCCAGCCGCCTGGACGATACTGTCGATTGGCGCAATGTCGCGGTACACCTGATCGAAGCTAATGTCGACGCCGGCTTCGATGAGTTGTGTCGACACCGCTACGAGCGGTACCTCTCGGTCGGTGAGACGCTTCGTCGCCTTGATCAGTGCGAGCCTGTCGCGGGGGCGAAGTCGGGTCGAGAGGTGGACCAGCGCCCGTTCGTCCGGGCCGAGGGCCGTCTCGATGCGAGCAACGAGCGCGTCCACGTCGACCATATCGCTGTCGATCTCCTCGGCGTCGAGTGCTTCCGTGAGACAGTAGCCCACGTCGACGACCGCTTCCTGTTCTTCGATCGCGTCCGTGAGTGCGCCAGCGCTGTCGATCGTATTGCAGATCGCGAGCACCGAGTCGGACCTGTGGGTAGCGTCGAGGATCGTCCGGTTGGCAGTCTCGTAGTCCAGCGTGGCATCGGTATCGTCGAACGCCAGTACGGAGTCGTGGACGGCGTATTCGACACGCTCGAAGTGATCGAAGTACCGGTCCACATCCCCGACCAGTTCGACCGCGTCGTCGAACAGGGCAGGCTGGGTCGCCGTCATGGCGACGACAGTCGCGTCGTACTCCTCCGTGAGGATCGTCGCGATCCGGCGGACAAGCTTCCACCACTTCATGGGCAATGCTTGGGGTTCGTCTAGTACGATCACAGAGTCGTACAGCGCCGGCAGTTTCATCGACTGGGTATTACTTGGGCCGACCAAGCTTTCGAAGAGCTGGACGAACGTCGTGAGCGTCATCCCTGAGCGCCAGCTTTCGGCGACCATCTCAGCCAATCTGGCGTCCGCGTCAGTTCCTTCGATCGGGTCGTCGCCGAGTTTAGTTACCGTCTCAGCCAGATGATGGTGAATCGTCAGCAGGTCGTCCCGGGCATCAGTTTCGAACACATCTGTTAGATCGTCGGCGACCTGGTCAATGACGGAGGTGAAGGGGAGCGCGTACACGACCCGAGACCCTTCCTCGCGGAGCGCAAGGGCGGCACTGAGTCCCGTCATCGTTTTTCCCATCCCAGTCGGGAGGGTCAGCGTCGCAATCGATGTGTCGGCGTCGCGAAACCGTTCGACACCGTCGAGGACCGCAGCTCTCGCATCGTCACGGAGTGTGTCGAGAGCGTCAGCCTGACCACCGTCGTCCGCATCTCCCCCGAGGCCCTCGATGTGCTCCGAGAGCGTGCAAGCGTCCGGCTCGGACAGGTCGAGATGGTCGTCTTGGACCTCGGCCGCAGTCGTCTTGTCGGCGAGGATCAGGCCGCTCCAGAGTTGGAGGAGACAGGCGTAGAACTGGTCCGAAGGCGCCGAGCGGTCACTACCGAAACTGAACGTGTCGACGTGTTCGTGAACAGTATCAAAGAAGGATTCATTCTCGTTCTCGGGTTCGGTGCGCGTTGCGAACTCCGCCCACGAACCCGCTCCTCCGGTGACGTTGGCGACGAACGCTCGGGCAAACTCCCGACGATGGTCGTCGACGTCCCGAACCTGTTCAATTACCACTCTCTGTCGCTGATTGTTCGCCTCACCCCTATTCTCGAAGCGCGATACGTCGCTGACGTACTCCGTAACATTCGGCAGGCGACCGTGGTGTCTCGCGATTGCGACGAATCCCGCCAAACAATCTTCGCTGTCGTAGCCAAGTCGGTCGAGGACGTAGTAGTTCAGGTAGGCACCGATGAGGGAGTGGTTCGTGCGCTTGCTAGGCTCTCGCTCGTCGATCACGTACTCCTGAAACCACGTCGTTGCCTTCCCGAAGTCGTGACACTGTGCAACGATCGCCGCCATCTCGTCGAGTGGGTCGCCACCGGTCGTCGTGGCGTCGGTTGAGACGACGCTGCGTGCTCGTTCGGCCACTTCGTCGAGGTGGTCCGAGAGGTATGTCGCTGTATTGCCCTCTTCGGCAGGATGGGAGATGGGAGCGTCTGCCATCAGGTGAACACCACGTGTCGGTCGTCGACCAACCTGGGCGAAATATCCGTCAACCGTAACGATCCACCGTCCGGGTTGTAGGCGTAGGAGACGAATGCGCTCGTCGTCCGGCCCCCCTCGTCGCGTTCCATGAACGCCGGGGTCTGCTCTATCTGATAGCGCGTGTCCGGTTCGGGGACGATGGTATCGACGGCTTCGGGAACGGTCGAGTCGACGGTCACTGTGTCATCGTCCGGCCCCTGTTCGATCGCGAACTCTCCATGATATTCGACTGAGGCGAGGTATTCGGAGATTCCGAGACTCGGGACGTAGTACGACTTCCCTGATTCGAGCAGTGATCGGAACTGCTCATATCGCTCCTCGTCGGCGAGCCACACGTCGATCCGGTACGCTGGATCCACGAGCACCTCATAGTTGTGTTGCTGGCGAGGTTTCGACGGATTGGGGAGCTTGATCGAGAGCTTCCCGCGGGGGTTCAGCGACGACATGTGCTCGTCAGCCGTCGAAAGTGTGTTCATCGGGAGTTTCATCGTCCGGAGCTTGCTCGTCGGTTCGATGGCGACGAGTGACTCTCCCGGCGCGAACAGGTCGTAATACCCGTCGCGCTCAATTCCGAGCATCGCTCCGATGAGGCCGGCGACAGTTGTCCGAGGAATAACCCGATAGGTTTGTTTCACGATGTTGCCCTCGATGCGGCGGAAGTGACCCCAGGGACCGCTAATCGTGAATGAGAGACACGTATGTGCCCCGTCGGGCAGATCCGGCACGGCCGTTTCGGGCGCCGTCACGTTCACTCCTCCGGCGCCGTCGCTTTCGCATCCTCGTATACGTCGACTACCTGGACGGAGTCCACTCCGACGGCGTCTTCAAGGGCAGCATAGAGGTGGTCGTGGCCGCCGGTCTCGCCGCCGACACTAACCTCGAGAACATCACTGGCGACGACATGAACTGTGTCGATACGATCAGCCGCGCTTTCGAGACGATCCACGAGCGAAGAGACGTCGAGGCAGACGTCTCGGACGTTCCGGAGTTCTTCGGCTGGTTCAGACGCTCCCTCGTCGAGTGCGACGTCTTGATTCAGCCCGCCGAGGTGGAAGCTCTCGTCTTTATACTCGACGCGGAGGTAGAGGCGGGGCTCCTGGCCGACTTTGCTGCGGCTGATTGTCTGGTTCTTCAATGCGCGCCAGCACAGTGTGTCCAGTCGCCGGACGTCGCGGTCGGTCAAGAGTGTATCCTCGGCCCCGTGTTCATCGACCAGACCGTGGAATCCAATGAAGGCGTACTGGATGCGGTGGTCGTCGAGATCGAAACCCCCCTGCTCTTTGCCCTCACCGGTCGCGATGACGCTGGTGAGGCTGTTGTACTCTTCGTTCTCCGTAACTGGGTGGAGCGATTTCCCGGGTGAAAACTGGACTGGACCGGTAAAGTGGTCGGGGAGAGCCTCTGCGATATCGCCGTACTCCTCGTCGTCCATATCGACGCTCATGGTCGCCCCAAAGTACCGAACGTCGGCGCTGTTCTCGAGGAACTGCTGGAAGACAGCGTCCTCGATCTCGTCTTCGTCGACAGTGTCGAGGTCGACGTCCTTTAGTCGGTCTTCGAGGAGGTCTTCGCGGGTCGCCTGATCGCCGTCTTCCTCCTTGACGTTGCGAATGTAGACACCGTGGCCGTCGTCCTGTAGTTGGTCGCGGAGGTACCGCTTGAGACGGACGTCGGTAACGATGGCCTGGTCAGTTTGGGGATCGATACGGGGACGGTTCGCGCCGCTGAGGGGGTTGCCGTTGGGATTCGCGTCGACTGCGTCGTACGCGAAGACGATTTCGGATCGGTTCGAGACGGTGGGGTAGTGTTCACTCATTGGTTTCTGTAGTTTCGTCGGTAGTGCCGTTCTCTGTGTCGTCCTCGGTTGTCGAGCGGTCGTTCATGCCGTAGGTGAGACCGAGCGCGTAGTAAAAGCGCAGATCGTCGGTGCTGATCTTCCAGTCTGACGGATCGTTGCCGGCCATGGTTTCGACGATGGCGTTCGTGACCTCCTTGTACATCGTCGAGTTAATGTTCGAGCCTTTCTTGGCCATCTCACGGGAGTAGACGACGTCCTTGTCGATCACCTCCTGTGTGATGCGTTTGATCTTGGTCTTGGTCATCGACTTGATTGGATACTGGTCGATGACGGTCGTCGACCGGTCGTGGTAGCCCTGCTGGTAGGTGCCAACCTGGCCGACGAGTGCGCCGAGCAGAAACGCGCCCCTCCGCTCGGGGTCGGCGAGGCTGTCTGTCTGGTCGATGAACGATTCGAGCTTCTCAGTACGACTGAGGGTGGCCGTGCCCCCGTCGGTTTGTGGAGCGTCGGGTTGCATTGTATCGTAGTCTGTTCCCTCGATGAGAATCGGTTCGGTAGCGTCAGTGTCAGTCGTCGTCACGAGACCAGCGTTTTCGAGTGCACACAACTGGGCGAACTGGGAGGCGACAAGAAGCTCCGGGACCCCATCGCCTCCCCAGTCTGTCAGCCGTTCGACGTAGGCACTCACGAGTTGTCGCCGCGGAATCGGTTCACCAGCGAGAATCGAGACGTGGACGTCGATTCGCTCATCGTCGACTGTCGCGTCAGTGTCCTCGTCGGTAAAGGGGAAGGTGCGATAGAGGTAGGCCCCTGATGCGACCATCTCACGAACTTTCTGGTCGTGTTCGAACGGGTCCGTCAGCGCCCAGTCTTCGTGGGACGGCATCGGTGGTGAGCGGTCGTCGTTGCTCTCCTCGTCTTCGTTGAACACCCAGCTATTCGTGACGTGTTCGTGTTCTACGCCGACCTCGGTCGGGTAATGGATCGACCCGTTCAGCGTCTCGCCGTACACGTCGAAGCGGGACATCTGGTGTTTCATCACCGCGGCGACGTAGAACCGCAACCGGCCGTCGTACTCTTGGACGTGTTCACCGAATCGGTCGTAGAACTCCTGGACTGGCTCCGGATCGTCTGCTTGTGTGACCGCGTATAGCGCCGCGTACAACAGATAGTTCTCTTCGGCCGACGGGCGGCCGAGAAAGTACGGGAGGTAGTACACGTCGGCGTTGAACGTCCGGTAGGAACAGGCGTCGACGAATTCCTCCGCGTTCATCAGCGTGACTGCCCCATCCTCGGAGATTGGATGGCTGCGCCACGCTTCGTCAGGGTCTAGCCCTGGGAACTTCTCCATCTGCTTGCCGAGGAAGTAGTTGAGCGGGTCTTCAGCAGTGCCGACAGTACGGGTTCGCCGGCCGCTGATGAGATCAGTTGCCTCACCGGCCGAGTTTTCAGCTTCTCCCTTCGAAACCAATTTCGAGAGTTTACGCGCCCGCATTGCTTCGTTGAACACGGCGACGTCGCCGGGCCACTCGTAGTCTGCGCCCGCTTCGCGCCGTACTTTGACAGTCAGAAGTGCGGTCGTCGCCCCGCCGAGTTCAGCCTTGACGGCGGAACGTATCCGATCGAGAGCAGTCTCGTCCCTGCCGACGGCCGCTAGACCGTGGATGACACTGCCGTCGGGGTGGTCGTCGGCGGATGACTGAACCACGTCGTCCGTCGCCCACTTCGTCAGTCGCTCACAGGCGTACCGGGCCAGTTTCTCGGGGTCGCTGTTACGTCCAGAGCGGTGGGTGACGCTGTGGTCTATCCCGCGTGCGGCGTTGTACTTGCAGTGGGCGACCTGCTGGACGCGATCGTCGGTGTACTGAGTCACCCGAACCGGCTCGTCTGAGTCGAGGGTCGGTTGTTTGCCCGAGAGATCCACCCGGACGACGATCAAGCTCTCTTCCGTGCCGATCAGGTCGTTGGCCTGATCGGGCGTTAGATAGGCCGCATACTCGCCGCCGCCAGCCGTCGCGAGCGTGTAGAGGCGACCGTACAGGTGTTGGATATCCCGCAAGGAGGAGACCGGCCACTCTGGAAGCTCTGCTTCCAGTTTTTCGGTCGGGTACTCTTCTCGAAATTCCTCAGGAGTGAGCATTGACTCGTTCTCCCTGTCCCAGTCGCTGGTTCGCTTTGTCGGTGATATTAACGAATCCGAAGCCCAGCGAGTTGCGTTCGCCAATACCGGTATCAAGCGCGAGATTGAGGTGCCGCCGGTGGTGGTCGTCACGAACTGTGTAGTCAAATCGCCACTTGCTGAGTACCCACGTCTCGCGCTGGCCTTGTGTGACCGTTACAGGAATCGAGAACGTCTTGATCAAGTCCGCGCCGTCGAATAAGTCACCGTCGACCTCCGACGGACCGGGCTGATAGTCGGGACAAAACAGGTTGTGCTTCTTGTCCAAGTTGTTCTCGATCTGATTGCGGAATGGCTCCATTGTGTGCTTCGGTCGCCAGAACTCTGCCTCGTCGTGGTCGGTGTCGATGCCGTACTCCTCAAACCGCCACGGCGGAATCCGTACCAGTACGCCCGTCCCGGTCTCAATAGTTCCCGACATTCCCGGTTCGCCTACGTCGGTCGCCAGTGCATCCACCGAGTCAACGTGGAACGGCATCTCGCCGATGTTGAGTTCTCGATCGTCCTTGAGATTAGTCGCAACGGTAGCGAGCAGTTCCTCGTGAGGCGAGGCGACAAGCAAGGTACGCTCATCGCCTTCCCTCATATCTCGAGGAGGGAACGGGTTGCTGTACGTGAACCCTTTCGGGCGATTTACGTCGTGAATCGCGTCGTACTTCGTCCCATCGAGCGCGTTCCAGATCCGTCCACGCAGTTTGTGATGATATGTATTGTCGTAGGCTGTATCCGCTCGCGCTCGAAGACGCGCAATCACTCTCATTCTTCTGTACTCCTATTTCGCTTCATATTCTGTCATTGCATTAACTCTATTCAAATCTACCACTATAAACGTATGTGTGATACAGTGAACGTGAAATCCTTTGAAAGGTCTACCTGGAACTATTATTCCCCGTGATGGCTCCGAACAACGCTCTTGGGTAGAAGATGGCACATCCTGGAAGAAGGGGGAATGTTTCGGCACAGTTATTTTAGAATTAACACGTCTAAGAAGCCAAGGAAGGTGTCCGTATCGAAACAGACCACGCTTACGGGCGACGTACGGACTTGTCTCGTTAACCAGCGCAACACCGACGAGTACGAGGTGAACATCGGGAGAGCCAACGGCGGAGAGAGTCACATGCTGAACACTGACGTCGGCGCTGACGGGTGGCTCGGTAATTCCTACAAGACGAGAGACGGATACTCGCGAGAAGAAGCAGTCGAGAAGTACCGAAAGCGTTTCATGACAGACTCGAAGACAATGAGTTCCGGGACGCTGTCGAGGAACTCCGCGGTAAGACTCTGGCCTGTTGGTGCACTCCGAAGGCGTGCCACGGGGACGGCATTCTCGAATACCCTCGAAGTTAGCATACTATACTAACCTACGTGCTCGCCCAAGAGCGACCGAACCGCAAGAAACCGCCTTTTCGACCATCGTCTGGCGAGCGGCGTCGAGGGCGTTCACGGCATCAATCGCGTCGGCGACGTCGGCCTGAAACGGCATCGGTCTGCGTCCCTCTCGTCGTCTGCTCTGGCGACGACGGTCTCAGAGACGCTTCTATTCCTGCTCGCATTCTCGCTCTGTCTCGCGCTCGTCACCTACCCAGGCCTGGACCGCCGCCTTCCAATTGCCGCGGTGGTCTGCGTAGTCCGGCTAGAGCGTCTTTACTCATCTTTGTGGCTGTCTCGTGAGCCTGTTGAAAAGGTTGGTTACAACGGTGTAATAATGGGGGTCGACGGCGTCGACCCCCTCTCTTTTCGCAGAAAAGACGCAGAAAAAGACGCACCACACAGTAGTCGTCCGAACGGTACCACCGTGGTTCACCGGGAATGCGGTGTGGATCTCGTGCAGTGGTGTCGCCGTAGACGGGGGTTTGGGGAACCCCCGTGATTACACTGTTGTAACGCCCCTCAGTCGTGGTTAGTTCCCTCCCGTGTTGGCGTCGTGTGCTCGCATCCAGCCGGCGAGATCGGGGTCAGCGAACGAGATCTCGATATGCCGGCCGCCGACACCCAGTGCGTCGTCCGCCGACAATGTCCGACTTTCCTTGTAGGTCACGCCGGGCACCCGCTCGGCCATTTCCTCCATAACGCGATAGCCGTCGTTCTTGTACGCACACCCATAGTGGGTAGCGACCTTCCGATAGTCCATCCGCGCGATCATCGCGTCGTTCTCCTCCGCGATTTTCTGCCCGGCTTCCAGTACGTCGAGATATTTTTCCTCGACCTGCTGGGACTCCGAACGCTGCTCGCGGAAGTTCACCAGTTCCGTGTTCTGTTCGGATCGTTCGACGGTATCGAAGAGTTGCCGGCCTGCGTTCGCTGCTTCTGCCACGAGATTCAGCGACTCATCATCGACGCCCTCGGCGCTATCATAGTCGCGAACGAGGTTGATCAGCCGCGATACAGACGCTCGCACGCGAGCGTTCCGCTCTTCCTTCTCGGCGAGATCGTCCACGTCGTCCTGGATGACCTCGGCCGTCTCTTCAAGCTTACTGAGGCGCTTACGGTCGCTCGCACGCTTCTTCTCAGCGGTATCACGGTCCTCTTTGAGCGACTCGACCTGCTGCTGGAGTTCCTCTATCTGTTCGTCTTTTACAGCAACAGTCTGCTCGAGTTCCTCGACACGCTCGGCCAATCCATGCATTTGGTCGACCAGTTCGGACGTAGGTGTCTCCGCGTCGTCCAGGGCGTCGGCCACACTGGACACTTCGGCGTCACTCATTGGTCGCCACCTCCATTGGTGTCTGCGCTGTCTCATCGTCGGGCAGTGTCGACGAGAGCACAGGCAGATGAACGATTGTGGCCGGCTGCGAGAGAACGTGCCGCGGCTGCGTGGTGGACTGCAGGTTGGTTCGAGCGGTGATACCGTCGTGTCGTGTATTCTGTGGGTGTTGTGTCATCGTGCGTGGCGGGGAGCACGCTGACCCATCTCAGGGTCACTCGGGCGGTCGGGTCCGGCGGTATACCTGTGGGTATACCCCGAACAGTTTTGCCGGCCGAGCTAGAAACGACAACTGAGGGTTCGTCGGTGGGAGCGGGTGCTGGCACACCCATTGACCGCCGACGGGGTTGTCATTTCTTGGCGCTGAAAGTTGCCTAGCGTAGCTGTCTGTGTGTCGACCGTACCGGGTCGATAGCGGCGGTGTGCGCGTGCGTCGGTCGAAGCGACGGCACGCGCAAACTATCCGTCATTCTGTGCCGATGCATCCCTGTTTAGTGTCGGCTCCCTCCGTTGGTACCAGCCGTGATTGTATTCATCGATTCTCACTCGCATCTATATTGGCCCTCTCACTAAACGGTTGGGGTATATCCACTCTCGAATGAGGAGATACTAATCGCAGTCGGAGATACCTTGCTTGGCCTTTGCATAGCTTTTTAGCCAATGCTATTCGAACATAGAGTACCTACTACCCTCTATGAGAGCTCGTATCGCCTGGCTCCGAATGAGCGACCTCGACATCCTCGAATTCCTAAACGGGCATTCGCTCAACGATTTCGAGGCCCCGCCAACAGCCATCGCTGTCAACATGGGTCTTGCTGAGGGTACAGTCTGGAACCGGGTGCGAGTAGTGAAAGCTGCTGGTCTCATCGACCGCACCGACGACGACCGCGGCTATTACCGGATCACCGACCTGGGAAAACGATATCTCGCTGGCGAGCTCACAGATGATGAACGCGAGCAGTTAGAAGCGTTCGACCCAGCAGATATCTGATTCGGTACGCATTTTGTACGGGGTATCCGAGCTAGAATATATCGATGCCGATCGAATCCACTGTCTATCACGTCCTGCTCGCGATGCCCTCCGAAATCGACGCAGAACGGCAAGCCGCGAAAGACGTCTTGCTGGATTGGAACGCATCGACTGGCCGCCAACAAAACATCCACCTCGCACCGGTCGACGCCAACCACGTAGACGTGAGTCGGTCAGACCTCACCGACGAAATCGATATCGTCCTAGGCGCATTTTGGACTACGGTCGGTGATGGTCCGACTGGCGGAGCAAGTCTCGCTGACACGGTGAAACGGCTTGCAATTAAGGACGACCTGCCGGCGATGATCGGGTTCTCCGAGCGCGACATTCCGACGAATCAGCTGGACCCAGACCAATACGAACGCCTGCAGGACTTCCGCGACGAATGCCGAGCAACAGGCTACTTCACATATGTTGACCGGGCGGAGTTCGAACAGCAGCTCTCGAACGCATTAGCGCGAACAATGGATCAACTGCTTTCGCCGTCCGATCCCGCCTCGAACGGATCTGACGACCACGACGGGCCGAGCGAGTACGATCCCGAAGTCGATCACGAACGGCTTCAATTGTCGGCGGCGATGCACCGCGAGCAGGACAAGCGGAACATCAACCGCATTGTCGAGCGACTCCAAGAGAACGGCATCGAGCCACCGTACTCAGTCCTCGACGCTGGCTGTGGGTATGGAACCGTCACCCAGTCGCGCTTCGGCAATGACGACCGATTCGACGTTGTCGCGATTGACGAGGCCGAGGACGTTCTGGAGGTCGCGAAAGACCGGTATTCAGCGCCGAACATCGAGTACCGCTGGTTGGACGTGAACAACCTCGGCAAGGCCGATCTCGGAACGTTCGATATCGTGTTCGCCAGCTATCTCTTCCACCATATTGCGAATCAGGAGTCGGTGCTCTCGCTGCTCTGGGAGCACGTTCGCGATGATGGGGTGCTGGCAGTCCGGAGCTGTGAGGACGGCCAGCACATGCATTATCCGCCGGAGGACGAGATGGACTGGATCATCGAGAAGACTGACGAAATCCCCGGCAGCAGCGATCGAACGCATGGACGGCGACTCCCAACCCATCTGAAACGCCTCTCGCCACCGCCCGAAGATGTGTGGCTGGATCTCAAGAACTATCACACGGTCGGGCGGGATAGCGGCGAGCGCCGCGACTACTGGGACGTCTTCCACTCGAACCGCCTTCATTACGCGAAAGTCCGCGCAGAACGTGACGATGCAACCCGAGAAGATAAACAGCTGTACGAGACGATGGCCGACCGAATGGACCGACTCAAAGACAAAATCATCGGGAATCAACACGTGTTCGACGTCAAGAGCGTCCCCCTTGCAGTTGCGGTAAAATAGACGGCCGAATCAATCTCGATGTCCGAGTTTCTCTGTTACTGTTCCACCCTTCTTTCGTTGAATGAGGCTAACTGATCACATCTAGCAGTTTACTCTGAGCGTGTCTCGAATGAGTCGATGATGTCGTCTGTCGAGAACGCTGGAACGAGGTCTTGCTCATCGAAATCAGTATCATCACTCCAGACACCGGCCTCACACGCAAGTGCACATGCAACGTAAAGCACATCGTCTGGGTCGGTCTCACCAATTGCTTCCCGAGCTTGCCCGATAGCAGGATAGAATTCCTCTGCCGGAACGACTTCGATATATTGGAAGAGAAGATCGATGAATTGTGTTACTTGCTCTGGCTCCATTCCCGATTTCTCGACGATGAGTTCCTCGTAGTTCTCAACCTCTTCGTGGATAGTCTCTGGCGTCAAGAGTTGCGGTTCCAGTGTGACAATGAGTTCTCGCGTTTTCGAATCAGCAATAAGCGCCGAGATAACAACGTTGGCGTCGACTACCAGCTTCATTCGACGAAATTACTCCGATTCTTCGTCGTGTCGCCTTCGCGCGCTTTCGTTGATTTTGGCAGCAATTTCATCTACATCTGCCTCCGTGAGATTGCTGTCAGCAGTGAGCTCATCCATCAACTCAAGCTTCTCAATCTTGTCTTGGATAGCTTGGCGCGTAACCTCACTCCAATTAATCTCGGGGTGTCGTTCCATTTGCTCCTTCAGGTTGTCGTCGACGTTGACCGTGATCGTAGGCATACAGGATACTATGGACACACAGACTCCTGTGTCTTTTGGTGCAATAGCTCGAACCACCTTCACTGTACTGAACGAGCCAAAGGAACGAGGACGGGCCAACAGCGGGCTTGACCTACGAGTACTGTCGTGTGGAGTAGGGATGCGAAGTACCAGCTATGGCTCGACCGCATCGGCAGCGGGCTCGCTGCGTCTGAAAACAGCGGGCAGAACGGTTATCGGCGTAGCGAGCAAAGAGAGGACAACGATGGCAACTGACGATTCCCCCGAGGCGGCTGCTGACCTATCGCCGAAGGAGGCTCGACAGCAGCCCATCTGCCTTATCACATGTCAGGACATCGACGATCAAAGCGAGATATACGACGATCTGGCCCGCGAATAGCAACCTTCTCACGCCGGCTCTGTCAAAATCTTCGATATTCGTCTCGTTTCAATATTGTTTACTGCTGATTCCAGCCCAGGCTCACGTATCGATCGTTTCCCACAGTAGTGACCCACCAATTTTGCGGCCTGTAACACGGTCTTCATCTTCGAGGCGTTTCAGACGTCGGTAGGCGGTCGGCTGTTTGTAGTCGAACGCATCCGCGACGTCAACCGTTCCCGCGCCGTTCTGATTATCGAGGAAGGCGAGAATTTCGTCGTCGGAGACGCTTTCGGTGTATTGGCCACTCTCCTCGTCACGTTCTTTCGGCATTGTTGTTTCCATGTATTGGATCACACATGGCTATTGCGTTTCAATTCTCTTCAACCCATGTATTTATCAATACATGGAAAGGCTTAAGGCCATGTATTGAATAATACAAGGTGGGAAGCACCCGCCTCTTGGGGCAGTCAGGTAACGCCCGGCGCTGGCACGCCAGGCGGGGCTTCCACAAGGATCTGAAACCCATGTCAACGACAACGACCGCGGACCTTGAATCTGACGAGAAAGCACGGAAACGCGGGCAGTGGGACCAGTTCAGTTTCGACGTCGACGCCCCGGGAATGGTCGACGTGACGAATGAGAGCTACGAGGACCCCGACGAGCACCAGTATACGGTGACACTCGACGACGTGACGGGCGACGCGATGGCGTGCACTTGCCCTCATCACGTGCACCGCAACGCTCACTGCAAGCACATGGCCGCCGTCGAACACGCGACGGCTGACGGCTCGCTCGACGCCTTCCCCGCTGACGACGCAAGTGACAAGACCGACGACGGGCCGCGCATTACTGGCCCGCACGTTGGCCAGGACAAGTACGGCAACGTCGATCACCGCTACTGGCGCTGCGAGCACTGTGGGACGGAGACGACCGACAAACGCGCGCTCGACGCCTGTTGCTAACCCTCCCTCTCCTTGTTTTTATGACTCGTCAACAGGCGCTTCCCGATATCGCCGACCAGCGCACGCTCACCGACAGCATCGACGAGACGACTGACGACCGAGATGTGGTGGCGCATTGGGAAGAGACGACTCTCCTCGCCTAATGGCGAAGGCCTACCGGCGTCTCTCCCGAAAACAAGTGCTATGAGACGATACTGCGGCCTATCCTGTCTCTGCAGTAGGTTTATACTGCTCGATAGGCTTTGTTTAGGTATGAGCCTCGAAGAGACCGTTGATCATCTCGCTGAGGAGCTTGATCTTGAGCGCAGTGAGCATGTTCGCGAGGTTGGCCGTTCGGTTGCGGAGCTTCGCGACTAACTAGAATAGGTCACTGAAGTCACGTTCAACGAGTCCTGTTTCTAAATATTCGACGAAGGCAGCTTTTGACGGACCAGTCTGTTCTGTGAATCCCGATTGATCTGTACGGCTGAGTACTGCCCGGGCAAAGTCAATACAGTGTTGTTCATGCCGTGTCGCATACGTTGAGAGAGCGTCTCGCCAGTGCATATCCAACTCAAACTCGGCTAGCGCAATCTGGATTCCGTCTTTCCGTTCAACGATATCAACTCCAAGCTCTCGAAGCTGCTTGAAGCGGACGTTGTTGCGGCGGACTGTGATCAAGCGCTTTGAGTCAACAATGTATGGGTCAACCCAGTCACGCCACGTGTGGTCGTCAACATGAGTGCGTGGCATTTCGAAGTCTGGGGCGACGCTCTCGATACAGAACTGCAGCATTGCAATCGCCGTCCGATGATTCGCATTCGGAAGTGAATGACGCAGAATCAGATTCGACATTAACTCACCAGCAACCTGCGGTAGCTCTGTTCCCCACGAGACGTGATCAAGCGCCTGCTGGATTTTCTGTGGTTCGAACTCTTTGTACAGACGAAACTCCTCGTCATCGTGTGCGTCAACGGCCGCCTCAAGCAGCTCAACTAATCGGAAGGCAGTCACTTGCCCCGCACGGGGAAGATCGCTAATCCGCTCGCTAAGCCACTCACTGTTAAATTCGACATCATCTACAGCTTCGATTTCTGTCTCCCCTTCATAGAGGACATAGACTGGTTCGTCAAATGGATAGCCGATGAGTTTCGTAGCCCCATCTACCTCTTCTTGGCGGGAAAGGAGATCTACTGGAGAGACTGAGCTATACTTGATCGAGAACTGCTCAGCCTGGGGATGATGGTAGTGGACGAGACGAGCCATTTACACATACTATTCGCTTAGTAAGGTTAAAACTCGCTTTTCGCGACTTGTGTGACTGCTCTTTCGATACCTTCACACGTCCGCTGGCACGCCCACTGCAAGCACATGGCCGCCGTCGAAGACGCGACCGCTGACGGCTCGCTCGACGTTTTCCCCGCTGACGACGATGACGAGACCGACGACGGGCCGCGCATTACTGGTCCCCACGTTGGCCAGGACACGTACGGCAACGCCGATCACCGCTACTGGCGCTGCGAGCACTGTGGGACGGAGACGACCGACAAACGCGCGCTCGACGCCTGTTGCTAACTCCCTCTCTCCCTGTTTTTATGACTCGTCATTATTCTAAAACCCCCGCTAACACAAAATATATTATGGAATATCGTAATTCTGAGGCATGGAACGACCTACCCGGCGACGGTTTCTTCAGGCAGCAAGCATGGTGACTGGTGGCTTACTGCTAAGTAGTAGCGCTTCCAGTGCGGCCTCGTGCGAATCAGACGGCCTGTTTGCACCGGAGGACGCATGGCCTGCACCACAGGGAACCGCCGGAAGAACACGAGCAACAAAGGCAAAAGGACCTAGTGGCCCTTATTTAGAGACACAATGGACGCAAGGGGTTCGCGAAGCTGGAAGCCCTACTATTGCAAATGGGGTAGTTTACTTTAGCGACACAATTAGTTACAGAGAGGAAGGTGCAGTACAAGCCTATGACATAGAAAGTGGTAAAATTCTATGGACACAACGCGACGTTCGTGTCAAATCAGGAGAGACCGTTCCGATCGGTGCTCCTGTTACGCCGCCGGTTGCGTTTAATAATTCATTGTATTTTGCAGGACGAGGGGAAAAACTACAGGCCCGATCCCGTCTCGAGGGACTCGCCGGAATTTATGCCTTAGATGCAGCATCAGGAGAAGTTCAGTGGTTACGCTCGGATCTCACTTCAAGAGGTGGCGTCGAAGTGATAGATGGGAATGTGTATTTCGAACGAGGTGCCCTTGATGCGGCTACAGGTGAGACAATTTGGGAGGTCGATGAGTCGGGGGAGCTGTTGGGTGTCGCCGGAAACTTAGCGTATTTCAGTTATTGGGATCGGACCGTGGAGAGGGAATCCATTGCTGCTCGTGATACCACGACAGGAAAAGAACAATGGCGAGTAGAGCACGCCGATCGAGTTGTAGGTACTGCAGCAACCAGTGATACGCTCTATGTGACGAGCAAAACATCCGTTGAGAATCCGTCCTACGCAGTGTATGCGCTTTCGGGAACGGATGGGAGCGTCAAATGGCGTTCGTCTGCTCCCATACGTGGGACAGCACCAACGACAACGTACACTGTTGGCAGTATCTCGGAGAACGAGATTACCGTTGACAGAGCCCCTACTATTAGTGTTCCAGCTGTCGATGAATCTCGAGCATACGTTCTTACTCGTTCGTATGCAGAAAGCTGGTTCCCGGGACCGGTTATGAGTGAAAGCGACTACTATGACTCCGAGAGTACTCTGTATGCCTTTGACCGTTCTACTGGCGAAGAGGTCTGGCGTTTTGAAACTCCTATCCAAGCCGAGGCAGCACCGACCGTTGCCGATGGCATAGTGTATTTCGTCGGTAACTACAAGCAAACTGACGCTATATATGCGCTAGATGCCGAAACAGGCAAAAAATGTTGGCTGTCTGCTATTCCTAACCACGGATGGATGAACTCCTCCCCAACTGTTGTTAATAATAGCATTTTCACATCTGCCGTAGACCCAATGGTCGGCGGTAAAATCTCTAAATTCGAATCTACGGAGTGCGGTGAATCAGTTCCTGACAAAGGGGCCAGAACAGTGAGAAACGATTCAGACAGCGTCGCAAACCAGACTTCTTTAGATGCTTCCCCGGCCTCACAGTCGGCGTCTTCTTCCTCTATTAAGGATACTAAACATCTGAGGTCAAGAGAAAGTGGAACGCCAAATGCCGGATTGTCACCGAGTGCGCCAGATAAGTCGTTCTCGTCCACGCAAAAGTACGACTGGCGGTCACCACTTACGTTCATTGGCGGTCTCGGTCTAAGCGCAGGTGCTTATCTCATCAATCGTTCACCGTTGAAAGGAGACGACTAACAATAACGACGGCGTACTCACATCAGCACTATTGACAGCTCAAAACGACGTAAGGGACTGCATCGTTTTCCGGACCCGCGTCTCACAGCACCGCTGTCACAGACAGTCGACCATTGTCGTACTGTTCTCATTGTCGTCCCGACGAGACGATTGCCCGCGATTGTAGTACCACTCGTCACTAACTGACGGCCGAATCGCGAGACATAGTGGGGATAGTCTTCGACGAATCATCCCCGTCTCGCGGCACCGTAGTACTACTCACCACCCCGGTTGACTACCATCCGGCGACCCCACTCGTCGTGACGCTTCGACTGACGCGCTAGCGATACGTCAGCGTGGTCGTCTCCGACTTCCGGCTGGCTCGTTCGACGCAGTGGTGACAGCCGGTGCTGTCTCGGCGTGTTCATTGCGACAAGAGAAATTGTCGCTATGGACGGATTGTGCGTCCACCGCCGCTGAATGGCCTATCGTAGCTCGTTGATAGTACTAGAAGTGGATGGTCTTCGACGTGACTCCGATAGTAGCTTCCGCCGGTGCTCTCGTATTGATTAGAGATGTGCTCGGCGAACAGCAGCAGCTGATGGTAGACATCCCTTGCATCATCCTCTACGTCGAGATTGAGTAATTACAACTCGGCGGTGTGAGGATTGAGCGCTATCCGACTTACGGCTATGACATCCTCTAGAAGACCCCCTTTTGGCGCTGTATTTTCCCCGATTTGTTGCACCACAAACTCTAATACGAAAACTATAAGTATAACACATTTCTATTTAACATGTAGGGTTGTAATAATACCGATGGATAAGGAATCTCGTTTAGGTCGACGACAATTTGTGGCAGCAAGTGCTCTCACCCTCTTTGCAGGATGTGCAGGGACGGGATCGAATACAACAACTAGTTCTTCGACAAAAGGCGACGGCTCATCATCGTCACAGGGAGGAGGAGGGACCTCGGAATCCAAGCAAAAACAGAAGAAAGCGTCAGTCAAGGTTGGGGAAGTTGTCGAAGGCGACAACTTAGCGATGGTCGTCCGCGAAGTGACGGAAACAGAGAAATTAGGAGAATTCCAGAAGGCCAAAAGTGGGAACACGTACCGGGTTATTCGAATGGCCGTCAAAAACACGAGCGGTGACTACATCGACTTTAACGGGTTCCTGCAAGCGCAACTCAAAGACGATTCGAACCACGTCTATGATGCCACCATCAGTAGTACTGACCACCCAATCCAGAGTGGTGTCCTCGCAGCAGGAGAAGTCGCCCGGGGAGACATCGTCTTCGAAGTCCCGAAAGACGCGTCGGGACTAAACCTGCAGTTCGACTTCACTACCTTCGATCTCTTCAACTTCAACCGTGTCACAGTTGCGCTTAACGAGGAAGCAGAGTCAATCGCTAACCGCGAGCAATCACTCGAGGTCGACGTGCTCTCACCCGGTAAGACGGCGTCCCAGAGCGATGTCTCAGTCGTCGTCCATGGCGTTCGCACCGCCTCAGAACTCGGGTCATTCGCACAAGCGGCAGACGGCCGTGAGTACGT